>JAAFJQ010000011.1 GCA_013298185.1 Deinococcales bacterium | reverse complement strand
CCAGCAGTTGCGTTGAAAGTATTGATCTTGGCGTTCAAAGCTAGGCTTGTTCCACCTGCTGTGATGGCAGCAATAGGATCAACAGTCACAGACAAGGCTGCTGCATTGACAATAATTGTGGTTTCACCGAATTTGCTTGTATCCGATGTGCTGGTTGCACGGATCAAAGCAGAACCAGGTGTATTTGAGCTAAAGGTTGGATTCAAAGCAGTTGCGCTGCTGAGCGTACCAACGCCACCGACAATGCTCCATGTCACTTGTCCGGCAGTTACGTTTGTTCCGTTTATTTTGGCTTGCAAACCTGCGGTTGTTCCACCTGCTGTGATGGCAGCAATAGGAGCAACTGTCACTGCAATTGGTGGTGGGTTGACCGTGATGACGGTTGTGGCAATTTTGGTGTTGTCTTGGGCGCTGACACCTGTAATTGTCACTTGGGTGCTGGTGGTGACTGCGGGTGCAGTAAAACGAATCGCCATTCCTTTTGTACTGGATAGCGATCCTGCTGTGGTTGTCCAGTTGACATTTGGGGTGATTCCATTGGCAATGTCAACATCTGCAATCACCAATGTGCTTGCGCCGCTGACGAGCGTGGATTCGCTGGGCGTGATGCTGATACTGGTGACTGGCGAGCCTCCAGCACAGGCAACCAATAACATGAATATTGCTGCAAAGAGCCAATTATGTATTTTTTTCATAGTTTTCAATTCCTCCGAAAAAACGCTTGATCTTCTCTGTACGTCGTGTTTTTGGGGGCGCTGGCAGTCCAATCAGCCATATTTCCGATTTGCTCGAGTTGCAGGTCACCAATTCTTTTTTCATTGATCTCCCTTGAACGCTTGGTTGTACCTAAAAGGCTTTTATGTGAAATTTCTTACCTCATACTCAGAGTAGCACATGTTAGAAGAATACTGACCAGTGAAACTACGTATATGACAGGGTAAATTATGTATCGAATCTAAATATGAGAGGAAAAATATGCTAAATTTATATGAGCATATAAGACTCAATTTATATGATGAATAATTGAATTCAGCCATGCCGTTTTCTATCTAAGTGAGAACTTATTTAGATAGAAAAAAAATTCGCATAAAGCACAACCTGTATTTGGACTCATTTTTCAAAGTCGAACGGATGGCTGTTGGGGCAACCACCTTTGTTATTTTATTTTGACTCGAGTTCAAAAAATGACTGGCTTTTGCCAAGGTGGACTGAGCGCCCATGGACAAACCTGATGTTGCCCTTGCAAAAAAAATCTCGAAGTATAATCAACCCATGCAGCTAACCCAGCCCCTCCCTCGAGTTCAAAAAAACCTTTGGCAATTGGGTGTCCTACCAATCATGATGCTCGGCGCACTCTCGAGCCTGATTGGTGTCTACTGGGACATCGCTTGGCACATTGACATCGGGCGCGACTCGTTTTTCACCATGCCGCACAACTTTATTTATGCTGGAATGCTGATTGTACTGCTCACCACCGCTTGGGGCTTATTCGCGGATACTCGAGCTACCTCGTTCCATTGGCGGGTGGCGGGGCGTTACCTTCACCCCGGAATGCTGGTGGCGACGGTCAGCGCAGCCCTGATTCTGTTTTTTGCGCCCGCCGACGAACTTTGGCATCGGTTCTTTGGTTTGGATGTCACCCTTTGGGGTCCGATGCACTTGGTTGGTTTAACTGGTTTTACGTTTTTTACCTTGTCGGGTGTGCTGGTCTCTTGGCTCGAGCGTGAAGTTGCGCCACTCGAGCTAAAGCCCTTATTCGAGCGTTTAACCCTCTTTTTTGCGGCGGCGCTGCTTGGCAACCTGATGCTGTTTCTTGCCGAGTACGAGTACAACATTGCTCAATTTCCAATTGATTTTCATCCACTTTTACTCTCTGCCTTGAGTGTTTTTCCACTTGTCCTGATTGCCAAAATCCACCCTCGAGCTTGGGCTGCCACCAAAGTGGCTTTGTTATTCACAGCCATTCGCCTTGTAATGCACCTTTGGCTGTCCACCACCGAAGGTATGAACTTAGCAGGGGTTTCTAAACCTGTTTTTCCAATCCTGATTCTGACGGCTGTGCTGATTGATCTGCTGGTGAAAAAAATGCCTACATGGCTGCTCGGCTCGAGTGCGGCAGTTGTTACGCTGCTGGTTGGTTTTGTGGTTAATCAAATCTTCCCACAAATGACTTGGACGCTGCCAGTGCTGCTGCGCGGTAGTTTAGCTGGCATCATCCTCGCGGCGCTTGTGGCGTTGCTGGCTACTCGAGTAGCCCGGATTCTCGAGCCAAAAGCCATATGAGATTCTGGTATCTGTTACTGGTTTTTTGCTGCCTAAGCAGTCCTGCTCGGGCTGCCAGTCTGTACGGTACACTCAAACTCGAGCCAAAAAATGGGGTACTCCAAGCCGAATTGCGTTTTTCACAAATACTGAGCAATCAATTGTTGGTTTGGATGTGGCAACCACGCCAAAATGGTTGGCAGGAACGCCGTAGCTTACCTGTTGAACCAAGTCTCGAGGGACAAGAAACCGTGTACCGTTTTCAAACGCCAGTGCGTGAGGCAGGGCAGTGGTACATCCGCACCACGCTTGGGGCTGGACAAGCTGCGTATATTGGTTTTTCACAACCGTACATTGACCCGAAAGACTCGGGCAGCAGTTTTGTGTTTTTGAAAAATAGTTTTGCTGAAACTGTACCCGCTTATGTTCAGCCTGTCGGATATGCCGTTTATGCCTTGGTGGCATTGTTTGCGGTTGGCTTAACTGCTCTTGTTTTGCGGCGGCTCGAGCAGAGGACATAGAATACCTGTTAGGACTTGGTTCTTTTTCGGAGTTTTGTACGACTTTTGGTTTTGTAAGCCTCGCCCCTCGGGTCAATGTCAATCACTTCAATTAAAAACCCTGTGAGTATCAAGTACACCCGCATTTGCCCAACTCTTAGACGCAATGTTCCCTTTTCATAACCTTGTAAGGCTTTGATGTCGCCAAGACCCGCAGCGCACATCAGCAACAGTGCATCGAGCAAGCGAGCGTAATCCTCGCGGCTGAGTTTACTGGCTGCTTTGGCAGCACTTTTGCCTAATCTGAGCTGGTATGGTGTACCTTCTGGTTTAATCACGATTCTTGCAGCCTTTGCACTTCAGCTTTGAATTCCTCGAGCGTCAACATGGGTTCTTTTTTACCTTTGGCATGGTTGCGTAATTTTTTTGCGATGCTTGGTGGTACAGCTTCTTCTATGGGTTCGCTCAGCAAGGCGCGTTCTAAGTCATTTTGCAAAAATGGTATGATTCGCTCCCACATCTCGAGCGACACGACAACCGCCGTTTTATTACCGTTTTCATCTGTGATAAATTGAGGTTTGCCTAAATCAACACGGTTCAGGGGCTGTTGTTTACTCGAGTCTCGAGTTTTGGTAAGAGCAGTCATCCTTGTATTGTAGCCTTTGTTTGGAACTTCGCAAGTCTAAGCAATCAGCAATGTCAATAATCCCTATATCTTGTACGGGATTTAGGTGTTAAACTGCGAATCATTCTCAGTTGCACTTGGAGGCATTCATGTGGATTTCAACCAAAGCTCAGTACGGACTTCGCGCCCTTGTCGAAATCGCCAATGCAGGTGGTGAATCAGTCGCCCTGAAGTACGTGGCGGAACGCCAAGACATTTCTCAGCATTACCTCGAGCAAATTGCCTCGAATTTGCGCCGAGCAGGTTTTATCCGCAGTGTACGCGGCGCTTTTGGTGGGTATAAACTTGCCCGTGCGCCCGAGAACATCTCGGCACTCGAGGTGGTTGAAGTCATGGAAGGTAGCATCGCCCCTGTGCAGTGCATCGAAGACTCGAGCAGTTGCAGCCACACCAATTCCTGTGGCACGGAAAGCCTATGGCGGCGTGTGGACAACGCCATCCGCGATGTTTTGGGCAATGCCACCTTAAAAGATTTGATGCTCGAGGCACAACTTGCCGATGCCAGAACCCAGAGCAACCCCGCCGCCCAAGGCGGAATGCCATTGCCGATGGTGGGAAGATGAGAGGAAAGAAGAAAGGTTAAAGGTTAAAGAAAGGATGGTTTTACCTTTTCTCTTTTACCTTTTCTCTTTAACCTGCCTTTATGCGTGTTTATCTTGATTTTGCGGCGACCACTCCGCTTGACCCTGAGGTTGAGGGGCAGATGCGTCCGTGCCAATTCTTATTGGGGAATGCCTCGAGTGTGCATCGGGAGGGTTCAGCTGCTAAAGAAGCACTGGAGGCAGCACGGGAGCGCTTAGCGGGTGTGCTTGGGGTTTTGAGTCAGGAATTGGTGTTCACTTCGAGTGGGACGGAAGCCAATAATCAAGCGCTTTTTTCGGTGGCATTGAGCGGCGGGCATATCATCACCACAGCTGTGGAACACAGTGCGATTCTTGCACCGCTACGGGCTTTGGTGCAGATGGGGCGGGTGACGGCAACCATTCTCGAGCCAGATGCGTTTGGGATGGTCAGCGCTGAGCAAGTCAAAGCTGCGATTTTGCCCGAAACCAAACTGATTTCGGTGCAGCATGTCAATAATGAACTTGGTACAATTCAGCCGATTGCCGAAATCAGCGCGGTGGCTCGAGAATATCAGATTCCTTTTCATGTGGATGCGGTTCAGAGCCTTGGGCATGTGCCGCTGGATGTTGCAGCGCTGGGCTGTGATTTACTTTCGATTTCGGCACATAAGTTTTACGGACCCAAAGGTGTGGGGGCATTGTGGGTCTCGAGGGAACTCGAGCGGCGTGGTTTTGTGTTGTCCCCGATGCTCTACGGTGGTCAGCAAGAACGTGGGCTGCGCGGTGGTACACACGATGTCCCTGCAATCGTTGGCATGGGCTTAGCGGCTCAAAAGGCACAGGGTTTGCAAGCATCAGAAGCACAGCGGCTCGAGCCAATGCGCGACTTTCTGACCTCGGGTTTAACGGCTTTTGAAGATGTCAGCCTGAACGGACACCCAACCGAGCGCAGCCCAAGGCATGTGAACATCACGGCTCACGGTGCAGACGGCGAGGCGCTACTGATGAACCTTGACTTAGAAGGTGTGGCTGCCAGTTCAGGCAGTGCTTGTAGTTCTGGGACGCTCGAGCCGAGCCATGTACTGCTGGCAATTGGCAAATCAAAAGCCGATGCTCGAGCCAGTTTGCGCTTTTCTTTGGGGCGCAGCACCACCCACGCAGACATCGAGTTTGCTGTTTCTGCCTTTGAAAAAGCCTTGAAGCGCTCGAGGTAAATATCCCCCGTTTGGGTGTTTTTCCTGCAAATCACTTTGCGATACCAGCTACGATATGGTTAGAATAGAAAAACCATGGTCAAGGTTATCACTGTCGGGGACGTTCATACAGAATGGGGCTTGCTCTACAGCGCCTTAAAAGCCTCGTTTGCCATGGATGCCCAAGGCAATCCCACCCAACCAGTTTTGGACGGGCGTTACCGCGTAATCTTGATGGGTGATTTGGTTCACCCCAAAACCATTGCTCGTTACGAGGAAATCACTGGGCGCGAAGGTTATGATTTTCGCAATCCAGACCACTTAAAAAGCGCCTCGAGGGCGCAAACCCGCGAACTGTATAAAATCAAAGAATACGTTGAAAAAGCCGAAGGCAATGTTGAAATTATTCTTGGTAATCACGACGACGCGGCGCTCGAGCATAAGTTCTTACTTGGTAACGCCATGGGTGTGATTCACGCTGAATTTGACCCAAGCAAAGAAGGCACACCGCTGCCTGAAGAATTACAGAACTGGATTCGTGGTTTTAAGCGTTATATTCGCCTCGAAGGAATTCATTTTTCGCACGCTGGACCACTGCCGGGCATGATGTACTTCGATGATTTTTTCTACAATGACCGCGATGCCAAGCACTGGTGGCATGAAAAACCACATTATGTGAAGGATGCTGGGCATACCTTTGGCGTGTACGGTCACACGGTCATGAAAGACGGTATTGTGCTTGATTTGGACAATGGTTTTGCGATGATTGATGCCCTCGAGAAACGCCAGTACTTAGAAATGCTGATCAACGATGATGGCAATTTCCAAGCTCGAGTCGCAGGTTTTTAATGCAGCCCGTGGCATTTATTTCTGGGGCAGCCCAAGGCATTGGCAAGCGAACCGCCGAAGTGCTGGCAGAACGCGGTTTTGCCTTGGTCTTAAACGATTTACGCCCAACTCAACTCGAGCTTGGTGTTCCTACCCTCGAAGCCACAGGCGATATTTCAGACGAACAAAACGTGCAGCGCTTTCTGGCACAAACCCTTGATCGTTTTGGACGCATAGATGTGCTGGTGAACAACGCTGGCATCAGTTGCATCACCCCAGCCGAGGACACCACTCTCGAGCAATGGCAACGGGTGATGGCGGTCAATTTAACCGCACCGTTTTTACTCTGCCGAGAATTTGGACGTGCCATGCTCCAAGCAGGTTCTGGCAGCATCATCAACATTGCCAGTGTCGCTGGGCTGCTCGGCATTTCAGACCGCAGTGCTTATAACACCAGCAAGCACGGCTTGATTGGTTTAACCCGCACATTAGCCGCTGAATGGGGAGGTCGCGGAGTGCGGGTCAACGCGGTTTGTCCGGGCTGGGTACTGACCGAAATGGATCACGCCGATACAGGCGTTGGCACATACACCCATGCCGATATTACGGCTCGAGTACCGATGGGGCGTTACGCCATGCCAAACGACATCGCTCAAGCCGTTGCCTTCTTAGCCGACTCGAGCCAAAGCGGTTTTATCAACGGACAGAGTTTATCAGTGGATGGCGGCTGGGCAAATGACGGCAGTTGGGAAAGTTTAAGACTCAAAAAACGCTAGTGGGTCAGGTAGCTTCTGGCTTTTTGTCTTAACAGCTATTTTGAACAATGACTTCTGCCTCTACACCTTCTGTCAACACAGACAAACACGTTGACATTGTATTCAATGCCTGCTCGAGTTATCAATTTCTATCCTTTAGACCGACGGCATTTCTCGGAGCAGTACATCACATTCTCCCAATTGTTGCGCCAAGATTTACGCCATAGAAATGGTTTTTGACAAATTGGACAGATTTTACTTGGACGCTCGGATGGTTTTTTACCTTGCCCAAAGTCTTTAGCCACGCAGTACCTCGTGTTCGACTTCGCGCCAAAATGCCGAGAAGCGTTTGACTTGACCTGTGTACGAAGTCAAGTATTCGACTGGGTAGACTTCCAGTTTCAAACCAGCTTGCTCGAGCGCATCAAGGGTTCGTCTGAGTTCTGGGCTTGGGATGAGGCTGTAGCAAATTGTGGTGCAGTGATGCAATTTTGCAAAGGCAATGATTTCCTCGGCTTGAATACCAAGACAAATGCGGCTGTGGTGGCGCTCGGCTAGGGCTTCGAGTGCCGCTTCAAACATAAATTGTAACCTTGGGAATGCCATGCGGGTTTGCTCGAGAAACGGTTTGTCAAACACAAAAATCGCTGGTGCGTCGGGATGAGCAACCATGGCAGGGTCGGTGTTGCTTAGACTCCAACCGTGTAACCAAACGAGTTTCATGATGACCACCCGTAGTCCGCACCAAAGAGTTCCCGCTCGAGGGTTTGGTAGGTTTTATCAAATGGGCATTTGGCACGGCAACCCGCGCACCATTGGTTGCTCGAGAATTTAGAGATGTTATCTTTGTTCATAAAGTATGGTTTGTGCGAGAAGGTACTTGCGACCCACTGCCAAGATAATGCGTTGCTGGCAATGTCGCCGTCGAGCAGATGCTCGCGGAAAAAAGCAAAACCTGCTTGCCAATGAATCTGACGAAAATGCACGGTGTAGGCTGCGAACCAGAGGCGTTCGTGGTTGTGAAGATAACCTGTGTCCACAAGTTTTGAAACCCAAGCATCCACACATGGCAAGTTGGTGCGAGCCTCGAGAATATCGTCTGGCATTGGTTGTACCCAGCGCATTGGGTATTTAGGTTCTTCTAAGTTCTCAAGTACTTTCAAACCTTTCTGCTCGAGAACCAAGTAAAAAAAGTCTCGCCAAGTCAGTTGCTTTAAGAATTCATCACGTTCGCGCCCTTGGCTGTGCGAACGAATGTACTCAGCAACCTCGAGCATACTCAGTTGCCCGTGTCGCAAGTACGCCGATAACCTCGAGACAGGCGCATTGGTGTGGTTACGTCGTCCATAATTCTTGGCTTTGAACGCCTCGAGTTGGGCTAGGGATGCGCTGCGCCCACCGTGCAGTGCAGGCGCTCGAGGCTCGCCTGTGTACAAGCCCTTAAACATCTGCCCCAAATAAGTGGTGATTTCTTCGCGGCTCGAGAATTGCTGCTTAAATTCCATGGCTTATATCATGGCGTTTGGCTCGGGCATGGTGCTTGCTTCTAGGCTACAGTAATGACAATGAAAAGACTTTTAACTCTACTTGCCTTTTGCTTGTTGCCTTTTGCCAAAGCCCAAACCCTCGAGTTCTCGGTTTCCTTGCCACTGAGCGCTCAAGTTGCCCTGAATAACGTGCCAATTTCAGATGCGCTTTCTTTTGGTTTGGCTGCTTCGCTCGAGCGGCTGCGCTTGTCCGCCGATGCCAGATTGGACATTGCTCCAATTGGTTCTGCCCAAGCCAGTCTTAGACTCGAGTGGGCTTATGTTGGGCGCTTCCGCACACAAATTCAGACCCGTGCGACTTTGGGTTCTGCCAGCCTGAGCTTAGGGGCTGCTTTTTGGAGCGCTGCTCCAGCTAATTTTGACCAGTTCGAGGTTTTTGCCACCGACCCACTGCCGAACTCGACGGGTGGCTCGAGGTTTGACCTTGGGCTAACCATGCGTCTCTCGAGGAATTGGGCGCTCACGGGTCAGTTGAAGTTCGGTTCGGACGCCAGCAGCAACACCGTACAGGTCAGTTATCGCAGCAGTGGTTTTGACTTTCAAACAGGTATTTTCTCGAGCAGCCAACTTGGAGGCAGTGCTTATCTTTGGCAGTTTGGAATCACCTTGCCCTTTGACGAAGATGCCACTGCTGTTTTATCAGTTGGTGGCGGTTTGGGCGTACTGAATAGCAATTTTACCTTTGAAGCCAACCTGAATTTCTCTTTGCTGATTGCCGAAGGCTTTGACCTCGAGCTTGGCGTCATGTACCAACCGTATCGTTTTGAAGTTCTGCCTTTGCGTGGAATGCTTGAACTGAAAATCCAACCTGGTTTTGGCACGTTGTTGCTGACTGGTTTTGCTGGACTGAACCAAGTCAGCACTTTCAATGGTGGTTTTCGCCTGACCTACCGAATTGCTTTTGAAGAATTGTTTCCAAGTTGAAAACACAGGCTTTGAGCTTCGTCCTTCCTCATGCTCTTATGATACATTCTGCCCGTGAGCAACCTTTACCATCTTCCAGCCGGTCCTAACATTCCTGAAATCATTCATGTGGTGATCGAAGTCCCTCGTGGCAGCGCCAATAAGTACGAGTACGACAAGGAACTCGGGGTGATTAAACTCGATCGGGTGCTTTATGCCGCCATGCAGTACCCCGGAGATTATGGTTTTATCCCCAGTACCCTCGGTGGTGACGGCGATCCTTTGGATGCCCTGATTCTTTCAACCCATCCATTTCTGCCCGGTGTGCTGATTGAATGCCGTGTGCTTGGGATGCTCGAGATGTCCGATGACAAAGGGCGTGACGAGAAAATCCTAGCTGTGCCAGCCGACGATCCTCGTTGGGATGACTTGCAAACCCTTGCCGATGTGCGCTCGCATCGCTTAGCTGAAATTGAGCATTTTTTCCTCGAGTACAAGACTTTGGAAGGTAAAACCGTGCATTCCGAAGGTTGGCGTTCTCGAGAAGAGGCGCTGAGTTGCATTGTCGAAGCTGTGAAACGCGGTCAAAAATAGCCTCAACTTTTTAATTCTACACCTCTTTTTATGGTTTGTCTGTGCTGTGTTTCTCAGACAAACCATGTTGCGTTTGGTTAAAATAAAAACAACCAAAGCAACAACCAAACACACCAACCCGCTTTGGTTTTTAAGGAGGCGTTATGAACGTCTACAAATTGGTCGGACGCAACCTCGAGGTCACTGAAGCCATCCGCGATCATGTGCAGCAACGCTTAGCTAAACTCGAGCGATTTAGCAAGCACATCGTGGATGCCAAAGTGGTCTTAAGTGTCAAAAACGATGGTCGGGTCAACGCGCCGCACCGCGTTGAAATGCAGCTGAATGTACCGCACGGCGTCATCCGAGCCGAAGAAGCTGGCACCGATATGTACGCAGTCATAGACACAGCTGTCCATGTTCTCGAGCGTCAACTTAAAAAATTTCAAACCAAACTCATTTCCCGTGAGCAACGCCCAGACCAATTCCCTGCCAGCTCCAGCCAAGACGAAGAAGAAGAATTTCGCCCTGAAATCGTTCGCAACAAACGCTTTGAAGTTCGCCCAATGACCCCCGAGGATGCGGCGCTCCAAATGGAAGCTCTGCACCACGATTTTTATATGTTTGAGAACTCGAGAACCGAGCGAATCAGTGTGATTTACAAACGCAAAGATGGCAATTACGGGTTGCTCGAGCCGCACTGATTGGGTTGAGCCTTGAGATGCCTCCTCAACGTCATTGTGGGGAGGCAAAAACTTTGGCTCGAGACTTCTATAAACGCTTTCGGGTTGTTCTGGGTGAAGCCAAAGTGGCATGACACTTGTGTGTTGTTTGTTTTGAGCTAATGTCTTTGGCTTCTCGAGTTTTATGCAAAGGCTTCTTCAAGTGAAATTGTCTCACCACGCCGAATTTCTTCACGGCGTTTTGCTAAAACATCTTGCAGCATCTGGCTTCTCGAGAGCAGTAAACGCTCGAGGTCTTGGTCGTCTTCTGGCACAATCAAAAGGGCGGCAGGTTTCCCATGCGACGCTGGTGCAGGTTTCCCATGCGACGCTGGTGCAGGTTTCCCATGCGACGCTGGTGCAGGTTTCCCATGCGACGCTGGTGCAGGTTTCCCATGCGACGCTGGTGCGACGCTCGAGGTATAAACTTAAAAAAGCAAAGGAGTCAACGATGAATGATTCACTTAACCTCGAGTTTGCCATAGCACAAAGTCATGCTGCGCTTGGTGCAATCCTGAAAGGCGACCCAACATTGTTCCGAACCTTGTATTCCAAATCAGAGGATATAACGCTTGGTAATCCTTTTGGACCATTTGCTCGAGGTCAACAAGAAGTCATGGCGAGGCTGGCTGGAGCAGCAGCCAATTATCGTGATGGCAAAGTGACCCAAGTTGAAAGCATTGCTAGGTATGTCTCGAGCGACTTGGCTTGCATTGTTGAAGTTGAATGCAGTCAAGCCAAAGTTGGCGGTGGCGCTGAACTTGTTTCTATTGCTGTCCGTGTGACCAGTGTGTTTACATTAGAACAAAATGGCTGGAAGCTGGTGCATCGGCACGCTGATCCAATTACAACGCCACGTCCAGCAGCATCTGTTATCAACCTTTAGGAGGATTTTTATGTCTGAACCAACTTCCATTGCCGCCGAACGCAAATACGACCTTTACAGTCAAACCACCAAGGACAATCCGTATCCTGTCTTTGCCCAGATGCGCCGCGAGAACCCTGTGTATTCGCAACTTGGGCTTGATGGTAAAACCAAAATTTGGTTTGTGACCCGTTTTGAGGATGTTCAGTACATTCTTCACCGCGATGAACTTTTTATGCGCGATGCCAACAACGTCCTGCCTGCCGAAAAAACATATCAGCCCAATCCTCTCGAGGCGCTGATGTTCAACCATATGCTGAACAAAGACGGCGAAGACCATCGGCGTTTACGCACACTGGTTAGCCAAGCATTCACCCCGTCTCGAGTGCGTGATTTGCGTCCTCGAGTCCAAGCCATTGCCGACGAACTGATTGCAGCCGTCCAATCCAAAGGGCAGATGGATTTGATTGCCGATTATGCTTTTCAACTGCCCACGATTGTGATTTCCGAAATGCTTGGTATTCCCACCCAAGACCGTGAGCATTTTAAGCGCTGGACTGAAGCCACCATCGCACCAGCCCTAACCCCAGAAGCCCAAGCCAAAGCGGCGGCGCTGATTCAAGAATTCGCCGCGTACTTGGGTGAATTGTTTGCCAAGCGACGTGCCGCGCCTCAAAATGATTTGATTTCAGCACTGCTCCAAGCCGAGGAAGCTGGCAATCAACTCACTGAGTCTGAACTGTACAGCACAGTTGTACTGCTGATTATTGCGGGGCATGAAACCACGGTTAATCTGATTGGCAATTCGATTCTGGCTATGATGCGTTTCCCCGAAGCTCGAGCCACTTTGCAACAACACCCAGAGCAGATGGCTGGTGCTTTGGATGAATTCCTGCGTTACGAAAGCCCTGTGGAGCGCTCTTTCTCGAGGTGGGCGGCTCGAGATACCGAACTTGGTGGACAGCAGATCAAACAAGGCGATTTGGTGATGGGGATTCTTGGCGCTGCCAATCACGACCCCGAGAAATTCCCCAATCCAGAGGTGCTTGACCTCTCGAGGGATGCAAGGCGTCAATTGGCGTTTGGGCATGGAATGCACTTTTGTCTTGGGATGCCACTCGCACGGCTCGAGGGTGAAATTGCGCTGAACAGTTTATTGCAAAACCTTCCGAATTTGCGCCTTGGGATGCCTGAGGAAACACTGAATTGGCGGACTGTACCAATGTTTCGAGGGGTGAAACAAATTCCTGTGGTCTGGGATGCCAACCCGTGAAGCCGATTTTTTTAATCATGGGAACGCCCGCTTCAGGCAAAAGCACGGTGTCCAAAGCCTTGATGCAGCGCTTTCTACAAGGCATTCACATTCCCGTGGATGACTTGCGGCACATGGTTGTGTCTGGCTTGTCTGACATGGCTGTGCTTGTTCCACCCGCCACGCTCGAGCAGGTGCGTTTAGCTCGAGAAACCGCTTGTAGCATGGCACGGAATTACTCGGATAACGAATTTGCAGTTGCGATAGATGATTTTTGGTACTCCGATAAACCCGACGAAGTGTACTGCCAGAAAATCGGGCAACGGATCACACGGGTTTTATTGCTCCCGAGTCTCGAGACGACATTGCAGCGCTTGTACTCGAGAAATCCAAATGAAGGCAGTTTCAAAAAAGTTCTCGAGCCAGTGATTCGGCAACTTCACACAGAAATTGCGGCGCATCCAAAAACCAAATGGTTGGTGATTGACTCGAGCGATTTAAGCGTAGAAGCAACCGTGGACAGAATTCTCGAGGAGACATGAACGAAATTCCAGACTTATTGTCTGACTTTGGGCTTTGAAGGCTTGGTGGAAATGGCAATTTGGTCTATACTTTTGGTAGTACCATCAGGAGGTGCTTATGACTGCCACAGCCAAATTATTTAAGAACGGACGCAGCCAAGCGGTTCGTTTGCCCAAAGAATTTCGTTTTGAAGGCACAGAAGTGATGATCGAAAAAGTTGGTGACAGCGTTGTTCTCACCCCAAAAAAGAAAAAATGGGAGGGTGTACGGGCTGCCCTCGAGATGGACGGAGAAGACTTTGTACGCCATCAACCACCAGCCCAAGAACGTGATTGGGGTGATCTGTGGAAGTAAATTACATGTTGGACACCAACATTTGTATTTACATTCTGAATAAACGACCACTTCAAGTGCTACAAAAACTCGAGGCAATGTCAAACGCCAATCTGATGTTATCTTCAATTGTGGTTGCAGAATTGCAATACGGAGCAGAAAAAAGTCAATCACCAGAAAAAAATTTGCGAAGGCTTCAAGAATTCCTAAACGATTTTTTGCTTGAACCATTTGGGATTGAAGCTGCGGTACAAGCTGGAATCATCCGAGCTGAACTCGAGAAACGAGGTACACCAATCGGAGATTATGATTATCTGATTGCTGCTCATGCCCTCGAGTTAGGCGCAAGGCTGGTCACGAACAACATCAAAGAATTTGGGCGTATCGAAGGCTTAAACCTTGAGAATTGGTTTGCTTGAAAAGTGACTCAACTCGAGGGCATCTCAAAACAAATACTTTTTCAAAGCAGCAACCTGAGATTTTCGGAAACCCTGCACCACATTGAGTTGAACATCAAAAACATCAAAACCATGAAAAGCCCCTTCAACCACAACCAGTTCAACCTCAACGCCGCTCGCTTGTAAGCGCTTGGCATACTCGAGGTCTTCGTTGTGAAACACATCAAGTGAACCCACACCAATCCAAGCCGGTGGCAAATTGGACAGGTCTTCTCGGCGGGCAGGCACAGCGTAAGCAGGTACGTCTTTTGTGCCACAAGCCGTTCCCAAATAGCTTTCCCAACCAAATTTATTGCTTTTTTGCGTCCATGTGATGTTGTTGCTGTCGTCAATTTCGGGGCGCAGAACAGTTTTATCATCCAGCATCGGATAAATTAGCAGTTGCAATGCGACGTTAAATTCTTGACGATCATAAGCAAGTTGCACCAGCGCGGCGGCAAGACCACCGCCAGCACTTTGACCACCAATGGCAATTCGTTTTGGGTCAATGCCCAATTCTCGAGCTTGCGAAACCACCCATTTGAGGGCAGCGTAAGCATCGTGCAGCCCAACGGGAAAAGGATATTTTGGTGCGTAACGGTAAGCAACTGAAACCACGGTTAAGCCCAATTCTTGAACGTAATACGCACAGCAAACATCATCTTGTTCTGGTCGTCCAACCACAAAACCGCCGCCGTGCAACCAAAGCAACACAGGTGAGTTTTCTCGAGCCACCTTTGGTTTATAGACACGCAAACGAATTTTATCTCCATCAGATTCGGCGGGAATCAAAATATTTTCAGTCACAACGTCTTGTGGGATTTTACCTGCTGGTGTGACAGACATCAGCAGACGCATCAGCCAGAGGTTACTTTTGTTAAACTCGAGCCTTGGAGTTCGTTTGGCGATTGGTTGCAGTTCAGGATGTACTTTTGAAATATCCATGTTATTTCACCCGAGAAAAGACTGTTCTGGTTTCATCTCGAGTGCTGCTTGGCTGGCAGTGTTGTCTTTTTGGTCGCATGGCATCAGCTTAGAGCCAAAGTTGCAAAAGGTCAAAAACATCTTCAATACTTTAAGTGGCTTAAGCCTCGAGCATTGGTTCGCTGAGTTTTTCTTGTACAAGCGGCGCAACTCGAGTACCAAGCAATTCAATGCCGTGGAGCATATCGGCGTGAGGCAGCATCACATTGGTCATTTGAAACGAAAGTCTCGAGATTCCACCTAGCACTTGGTTGACATACAAGACTTTACTCACCACACTCTGCACATCGCCAATCAAATACGCACCCATTGGACTACAAGCCGCTTCAAATTGCGCTCGAGACGGCGGTGACCAGCCCCGTTCTTTGCCGATCGTGCTTGCCATACGCTCAAAGCCCGGGTAGGTTAAATCAATGGCTCGAGTGTTGCTTTCGGCGACAAAACCAAAGGCGTGAATCCCAACTTTTAATTGCTCGAGACTATGCCCTGCCATCTGACCAGCCTTGCGGTACAGGTCTATCAGTGGACGAAAACGCCGAAAATCCCCGCCGATGATCGCCAGCATCAGTGGCAAGCCAAGGCTGCCAGCGCGGATGAAGGATTCGGGTGAACCACCTGCACCTAACCAAATTGGCAGCGAGCCTACTGGACGCGGATACACACCCTGCCCTGTGAGTGGCGCTCGGAAGCGCCCAGACCACTGCACATGGGTTTTTTTATGAATCTCGAGCAGCAACCCAAGTTTTTCTTCAAACAGCGCATCGTAGTCTTGTAATTCAAAACCAAAAAGCGGGAAGGATTCAATAAAAGAACCTCGCCCAACCACCATTTCCGCCCGTCCGCCGGAAATCAAATCCAGTGTTGAAAATTCTTGAAAAACCCGCACAGGGTCAGCCGCACTGAGTACCGTGACCGCGCTAGTCAAACGAATGCTCGAGGTACGTGAGGCAGCAGCCGCCAGTATCATGGTGGGAGCTGAATCCAAGTATTCGGGTCGGTGATGCTCACCAACACCAAAAACATCAATTCCAGATTGATCGGCGACCACAATTTCTTCAATTAAGTTCTGCATTCGGGTGCTGGTGTTCAAGGTTTTTCCAGTGTTGGGGTCGGACACCACAGCGGCGAAACTATCTATTCCTATTTGCATGGGGTTACTCATACGCTCGAGCAGCCTACCAAGCAATTTGCAATACTTGGGTAATCAACACTTCACATAAACTGCTCGGTGTTTTTGCACAATTGGCGTACCTTGACTTATTCGGCTGGCTTGCGCCCTCGAGTGCCAAAGTCAATCGCTTCAACATCAAAGACCTTGCCTTGCTCGAGGCTCAGGCGTACCATGGTGCGTTTTTGATGCACGCCATGATGCCCAACTGCGCCGGGGTTGATGAATAGGACTCCGTACTCGTCTCGAGCAATTTCTAGGATATGCGAATGTCCGCAAACCAAGATTTTTGGGCGTTGGCTTGGGGCGCGTAGGACACTTAGGATTTCTGGGCGATAGCGTTTGGGATTGCCAACAATGTGCCGCATCCAGATTTGTAAACCTTCACGGATAAAATGCTGGTCTTCGGGGTACTCGAGTTGCAAAGCATGGTTGTCCACATTGCCACTGACTGCCACAATTGGTTTTTGCAGCGTCCCGAGTTGCTGCATTACCGCAAATGAACCGATGTCGCCGGCGTGCCAGATTTCATCGGCTTCTCGGCAGTGGTCTAGGATTTCTTCGTCCATAAATCCATGGGTATCAGAAAGTAAGGCAATTCGCATTTTCAGAGTTTAAGGGTAGAATCTTGGTATGGCAATTAACTACCCATTGACTGCAACCTTTAAGCTGCTCGCCCTTTCCCCCGAAGTCACGGTGCGTGACTCGAGCAACGCCCTGATGCTGCAAGTCAAGCAAAAAGCCTTGACCCTGCGTGAAGAAACCACGGTTTTTGCGGATGAAGCTAAGAAAATCCCGCTTTATAAAATGCTGGCGGATCGGGTGATTGGTTTTCGGGCGGTGCATCGGATTACGCGGCTTTCGGACAACGCCTTGGTTGGCAGTGTCAAAGCCACAGGTTTTCGCAGCCTTTGGCGCACCCAGTACGACATTGCAGACTCGAGCGATAAAACCATTTTAACGGTGCGTGAAGAAAATCCGTGGATTAAAGTGCTGGACGAAGTGGTTGGTGAAATTCCACTGGTTGGTTTTATCATCTCGAGTTTTATCAATCCGCGTTACCTCATGACCGATGAGAACGGCACGGTCTTGTACCGCATCACCAAGCGTCGCAGTTTGATTGAACGCAATTTCACACTCGAGCAAATTGCCCCAGATGCACATGTTGGCACAGATGAGCGCCTTGTTTCTTTGGCGCTGATTCAAGTGATTTTCCTCGAGCATCATAGGGGCTGACTGCACCCGCAATTCACAGGGGCTGACCGCACCCGCCGTTCACAGGGACTGACTGCACCCGCAATTCACAGAGGCTGACCGCACCCGCTGTTCATAGAGGCTGACCGCACCCGCTGTTCACAGAGGCTGAGACTCGAGTCAATTCCTAAAAGCTGTTAGACTTGTTGTAGATCATGATTCCATTTGTGCAGTTGCTTGGAGTTCCCAAAGTCAGCTTTGATAACCTCGAAGTGGTTTTCTTATCGGATAAGCGTTTTTTTTTGCTTTCATACTTGGCGTTCAAAGCCGATTGGGTGTCTCGAGATCAATTGGCACTGCTTTTTTTCGAGGATTCCGATTCGGTCACGGCGCGTAAGAATTTGCGGCATTTGTTATCTCGGGTGCGTTCTTTAACTTGGGTCAACCTCGAGTCAAGCGGTGAGCAAGTGCGTTGGTTGGTGCAGTCAGATGTTGCCGAGTTTCAAATTCTGCTCAGTTCTCATCGTCATCTTGAGGCGCTGGATGTGTACCACGGGCAGTTCCTCAGTGGTTTGTACCCAGATCCACCCGAGTTCTCTGATTGGCTCGAGCAAGAGCGCGAAGCCCTGCACAATGCCTACCGCGATGCGGCATTGTTTGCCGCCAAGCAACTGATGGCTGAATCCAAATTCGATGTGGCGCAAAAAATTGGTTTTCAAGTGCTGGCAACTGATCCGCTTTCCGAAGATATGTTGCAAGTGCTTCTGACTTGTGCTGCTCAGACTGGCTCGAGACTCAAAGCGTTAAAGGCATTTGAGTCGTTTAAGACGATGCTGCGCCAAGATTTGAACCTCTCACCGCTCGAGATAACAAAGCAATTGGCGCTCGAGTTAAACCAAAAAGAAACTAAAATTATGATTCCGCTCGAGAAATCCAAATTGCAGAATTTTCCTGTGCAACCAAGTGCTTTTGTTGGGCGCGATGTGGATTTGAGCGAAATTGGCTCGTTGTTTGCTCAACCTCAAGTACGGCTGCTGACTTTGGTTGGGGCTGGTGGCATGGGCAAAACCCGTTTAGCGATTGAAGTGGCAAGGGAACAAGCGGTGCATTTTGCGGATGGCGTGGTTTTTGTACCGCTGGCTGGTGTGGATGACCTTGTGGCTGCCACGATTGCGGCTTTGAATTTACCTGCTCAAAGTACTGAACTGAAGCTGGGTTTCCTGAAGAATTATCTTGCGCCAAACAATTTGCTTCTTGTGCTGGACAACCTCGAGCATCTTCTCGAGCAAGCCACAAGCATCCTCGAGTTACTAGCGGCTGCGCCAAGTGTGCGAATTCTGACCACCAGCCGCGAAGCCCTGAATGTCCAAGCTGAGTATTTGGTGGATGTCATGGGCTTAGATGTTCCCAAAACCGACGCGCAGCAAATCGAAATTTTTGATTCGGTGCAACTCTTTTTACGCAATGCCAAACGGGTTAATCCGCAGTTTATCCTCGAGCCAAAAGACCATGAATTTGTGATTCTGATTTGTCAGTTGCTTCAAGGTTCACCGCTTGCTATTGAACTTGCCAGTCATTGGCTAAGAGTTCTAAACCCAGAGCAAGTGGCTGAGGAAATTCGCTCGAGCATGGATTTTTTAACAATCAATCAACCCGATGTGCCACTGCGTCATCGCAGTATGCGAGCGGTTTTTAATGCCAGTTGGCAACTGCTTAGCCCAGATCAGCAATTGGTTTTAGCCAAAATGAGTTTATTGCCAAACGGATTCACGCTCGAGTCACTGGGTAAAGTTGCTAAAGCCAGTCCAAGTATTTTATTTGGTCTGGTGAATAAATCCTTGGTAACGCGAAACAACAACCGCTTTTTGATTCACGAAGTGATTCGTCAGTACAGTCAGCAGCAACTCGAGCCAATGCAACAAGAAGCGGCAATGCTCGAGCTGAGTTTACTTTGCCAATCTTGGGCGCAGAACCTCGCGGCGCACAATCCCAAAAGATCAGGTGCAGAAAACGTAGAGCAGTTTGAACAAGAATTTGAGAACATCAGTGCTGCCCTCGAATGGACAATGCAAACCAAGCCGGTAATCGCAGCTCAAATCGTCACCGACGCATTGGAGTTTTGGTTCTCGGCGGCTAAAAAACCACTGGCTATTCAGTGGGCAAGTCAATTGCTCGAGTTACCCGAATTACAAACTCGAGATGCGACTCGAGCCAATCTGCTCTCGGTTCGTAGTTTTGCTGGCTACCTCATCCTTGATCCACATGTCAGGTTGCTTGACGCACAACAGGCTTTGGACATCGCCGTGGAAATTGGGGATCTTACCGCCCAAGCCAAAGCCTTACATGCTGTTGGCGAGGCGGCTGGCGAAGTTGGAGATTACGCCAAGGCTATTTTGAGCGTCGAAAAAGCCATGAGCATCTTGGAGACTTTACCGAACATCAAACTCGAAGTTGCTTGCTTAAACCAATTGGCGCATGTGCATTGGCGGCAAGGCAACTTGGATTTGGCGCGTCAGGTGTACGAAAGTTTAATCAATAAATCCATTCAAGCCAATTTGAAACGTGGTTTAGCCACTGGCTATTTGAATTTGTCATATGTGTATATTTCCTTAGACGACTTAAACCAAGCCAAGCATTTACTCGAGCAAGCTCTGGTGTTGTACCGAGACCTCAAAAGCACAGTCAATCTTTGCTACGCCGTTTTGGTGTTGTGCGATGTTTTGCTGCGTTTAGGCGATCAAGTTCGTACAACGCAGTTACTCGAGGAAGCAGGGATGCTCTGCACACAAGTTCAAGAAGCAGGTAGTTTTATTTGCTTTTACTGGCTTTGCGCTGCGATTTTTCAACAACAACAAAATCATGCCAAAGCGCTCAGACTCGATGCGATTGCCTCGAGGTGGCTATCCGCTCCGGGGTTAGAACCAAGTTTACAAAACGGAGAAACAAATCCGTTCAAAAAAGCGCAAAGCACGACATTTTTTAGTGCAGAACAAGTGCAGCGTTTTGAAGCGGACGGAAATGGTTTAAGTACTAAACAAGCCATGCAGTATGCCTTGGGGTCACTCGAGATATTTAAAGGCGCACCCGAGTTGGTGCGAAGTTAAAGAATTGCTTAATTTAAATTCTATAAGAAGCTGATAGACTGTGTTTGACAATGAGTCCGTCCGTTCAACTGCTTGGTGTTGCCAAGGCTAATTCCGAAAATTCCGAAGTGATTTTCTTGTCGGACAGGCGTTTTTTATTGCTGGCGTACTTGGCACTTAAGGCGGATTGGGTTTCTCGAGAACAGCTGACACTGCTTTTTTTTGAGGATGCCGATTCAGCTTCAACCCGTAAAAACCTGCGGCATTTGCTGTACCGAGCGCGGTCTTTGGAATTTGCCAACCTTGAGTCAAGTGGTGAGAACCTGCGTTGGTTGGTGCATTCGGATGTGGCTGAGTTTTTGCATTTGATTCATTCTAATCGTCATCTCGAGGCACTGGATGTCTACCACGGGCAGTTCCTGAGTGGTTTAAGCTCGGATCTGCCAGAACTTGCCAATTGGCTTGAAAGCCAACGCGAGTCGCTGCACACGGCATACCGCGATGCAGCCTTGTTTGCCGCCAAGCAGTTATTAACTGAAGCCAAGTTTGAAGCAGCTCAAAAAATTGGCTTTAAGGTTTTAGCAACTGATCCGCTGTCCGAAGACATGTTACAAGTGCTGCTGACTTGCGCTTTGCAAACGGGTGCGAAACTCGAGGCACTCAGGGCATTTGAGACATTTAAGACAACCTTAAAACAAGAACTGAACCTCTCACCGCTCGAGGCTACCTTGCAACTGGCAACCGAGTTAAATCAACAAGAAAGCAAAATCATTGTTCCACTCGAGAAGTCAAAGTTGCAGAATTTCCCTGTGCAGCAAAGTGCTTTTGTTGGGCGGGATGTGGATTTAAGCGAAATTGCTTCGTTGCTGACTCAATCCCATGTTCGGTTGCTGAGCTTGGTTGGGGCTGGTGGCATGGGTAAAACCCGTTTGGCAATCGAAGTGGCCCGGGAACAAGCTCATCATTTTACCGATGGTGCGGTTTTTGTGCCGCTGGCTGGTGTCAGCCAAAGCCGTGGGATAGCCTCGGCAGTGGCATCAGCCGTGGCTTTGGCATTGGGGCTGCCGATGGTCGAGGCTGCCACGCAAGCCGAAAATCTAAAAAATTACCTTGCCGATAAGCATCTCCTCTTGGTGCTGGATAATTTTGAGCATCTGCTGGACGGGTCTGGTTTGGTTCTCGAGCTTTTTACTGCTTGCCCGAAGTTAAAATTTTTAATCACCACCAGAGAAGCCCTTGGTTTTCAAAGCGAACATTTGGTGGATGTGATGGGCTTGGATGTACCCAAGGATGCTTTGGGTCAAATTGAACTTTTTGATTCAGTGCAACTGTTTTTACGCAATGCCAAACGGGTCAATCCGCGTTTTATTTTGGAATCCCAAGACAAAGCCTTTGTGGTGCAAATCTGTCAGTTGCTGCAAGGCTCGCCGCTGGCATTGGAACTCGCCAGCAATTGGTTGCGCGGCTTAAACCTAGAAGAAATTGCAAAGCAAATCCAAACCAGCTTGGATTTTTTATCAAATCATCAAGCAGATATTCCAGCGCGTCACCGCAGCATCAAAGCGGTTTTTGACTCGAGTTGGGTGTTGTTGACCCCCGAGCAGCAACGGGTTTTAGCGCAGCTGAGTTTGCTGCCAAGTGGTTTTACACTTTGGTCTGCCACCCGAATTGCCAAAACCAACCCTGCCATGCTGATGACGTTGGTCAGTAAGTCCTTAATCAATCGCCATCAAAACCGTTTTGGTATTCACGAATCAATTCGCCAATACGCAGTGCAGCAACTCGAGCCTAGCCAAAAAGAAGCGGCGCTGCTCGAGCTGAGTTTACTGGCTAAAGATTGGGCATTGGCGGTTGCCGAAAATGAAAGCACGCCCAAGGATTTTGCCAGTGTCGAGTGCTTTGAAGATGAATTTGAGAACATTACCTTAGCGCTCGAGTGGTCTTTGAAGCATCAGCCTGTGCTGTGTGCCGAAATCGCTCATTTGCCTTTGTATTTTTGGTATGCCAGCGCTCGAAAGCACACAGGAATAACGTGGCTCACAGCTCTACTCGAGATATTCCCAGATCGCACAGCAATCCGAGGGAAATTACTCTACACCCGTTGTATCCTCAGTCTAGGAACACGCCGCCTTGAATTGGTGAAATCAGATGGCTTAGAAGCCCTCGCCATTGCCCAAAACCACTACGAACAGCTGCTCGAGGCTCAGGTGCTTGGTGCGCTTGCTTTAATCTACTTATTTGAAGGTCAGTCAGACCTTGCCATTGAAAGTATCCTGACCGCCATTCAAATCAATCAAACCCTGTGCAGTAACAACCTCGAAGCCACCTTGCTGAACACGCTTGGGTATGTCTACACATGCTGCAATCAACTCGAGCAAGCCGCCCAAGTTTTTGAGCAGCTGATCAGTCGTTGTCAAGTCACAGGCAATAAACGTGGTCTGGCTCATGCCAATGCCAATCTTGCAGGCGTGTACGGCAACTTAGGCGACCTCAGCATGAAAAAAGTCCTGCTCGAGCAAGCCAGCATCATTTACCGTGAAGCCACTGACACCACCAATCTTTGTGGGCGGTTGCTCGATTTGGCATACATTGGGTTGCAAAAAAATCAGTTGTCGTATGCGAAAAACATTTTAATCGAAGCGGCTGAACTGTGCTTAAAGATGCAAGAACCTCCGATGTTTGCAGCTTGGTTTGTTTTATCGGCGAACCTGATGCAGCAAGAAGGCTTTCATGCCAAAGCCCTGCACTTAAAATACATGGCGGATGCGTGGATGACACAACCAACCTTTGACTTGGCAAGCGTGATTCATTTTGACTTTGACCAAAGTGCCAAGTTTTTTGATGCACAACAACAAGCCCAATTTCGCTTTGAAGTGGCTCAACTCAGCACCAACCAAGCCATGCAGTACGCACTAGCAAGTCTCGAGTTGCACAATCAATTTGAACCAGCCTTAAGCTGACCAAAATCAGCAAACACCATGGACTTCAAAGCAGCCTCAAAACATGGCACAATACAAAATATGTGCATTCTCGAGGTTCAAAACCAATCGCTTTTTAGGCTCGAGTTACAGAATCTTCTTTGGCTCGAGTACAAAGTTATTGTGGCGGTTCAAGCATGACCAAAGACGAGCATCCTGTCGGACAACCGATTGCTTTTAAGCTCTTACAGGGTTACTTGTGGCACCCAAAGTCATTGGCTGTCATCAGTCTGCCCGCCAAATTGCCAAGTGGGGCAATGATTGTCATGGACACCATAGATGCTCCGTTTGCTTTTTTTGAAGATGGCACTTGGACTGGCACACAGGTTTTTTATCAACTGACGGTTTTAGAAATTTTTCCCGATTGGCAAGACAATGACATCATTGCAGCTCGAGCGCTGCTGGCTTCCAAAGAACTCGATCCGCTGCTCAATGCCACACCCGCCGAAGTCGGCTGGAGTTTGTCCGAAGACCTCAGACCCGCTTAGGGCGCATGACTGAAGGAGGCGCAATGATTCAATCGCTTGGTTATAAAACCGATCTTTTCTTTCGTGGTTTTGAAGGCGAAATTCAAACCCGCAAGGATTACACCGTGATTCGTACCCCCAAGAATCCGACTTTTCGTTGGGGCAACTTTGTGCTGTTCAAAGACGCTCCGACCAGAGCCGACTTTGAACCTTGGACAACCGTCTTTGACCTCGAGCATCCCGATGCGCCTCATATCGCGCTTGGCTGGGATGACCCACAAAACGCAGGGGAAGTCAGTGCTTTTACCGAAGCTGGTTTTGAATTTGATCAGAGTATTGTCATGACTGCCAAAGCTGTTCATGCACCACCAAAAATCAATGCCGATTGCCAAATCCGCCCACTCGAGAAGTCAGATTGGCTCGAGTGGATCAACCTCGAGTGTGCAGTCAATGATGCCCTGCCAGAATCAGAGCGCGAAGGGGCTGGCTATCGGGTTTTTGTTGAACGCAAAGGCGCAGAACTCAAGCGGATGAGTGCCGCCGGACATGGGCATTTTTGGGGTGCGTTTTTAGGAAATACATTGGTGGCAAGTCTGGGTTTGTATTTCTGGCAAGGTACAGGGCGTTTTCAGTGGGTGGGGACACATCCGGATTTTAGGCGACAAGGTTTGTGCGGTACACTGGTGCATCATGTGGCAAAACTTGGTTTAGAGCGGGTAGCAACACTGGTGATGGTGGCTGACCCCGAGTATGTGGCGGCTGGAATTTATGAAAGTGTTGGTTTTAAGCAAACCGAAAAGCAGTTTCAACTCGAGAAACCTTCACGATAAAGCCTGAATATGCCTTGACCCTTTTTTCATGAGGCTCACCTGTGTTTCCTGATAGACTGGATCTCATGAAATGGCTTGTCTTTCCTGCCTTGGTGCTGACCGCACTGCTGCTTGGCTTATCTTCAAAAGCGGCTGCACCAACCAAAATTACGTTCTGGCATTACATCAGTGGCGATGGCAACACAGCATTGATTAAAAACTTTGCCAAGGAATTTAACAATTCACAAAAAAACTATGTGGTTGAAGTGGTCGAACCGGGCGATTTCAAAGACATTCAAATTAAACTCCAAGCCGCACTGGCTGCCAAAGGCGATTTGCCAAGTTTGGTGCAAATTGACAATGCTTTTTTTACGCGCTTAGCCCTTGGTAATCAGTTGTTCGATGCCAGCAACTTGGTGGATACCTTACCCAAAGCCACGGTTCAAGATTTTAATGACACCATCTGGGATTACGGGCAAGTCGGTGGTAAACGCTTTGGGCTGCCATGGGCTGCCAGTACCTTATTAAATGTGTATAACGCCGATGCTTTCAAAGCCAAGGGTTTGCCTGCGCCACGCACTTGGGATGATTATGTCAAAGCCGCCAAAGCCCTGACCAACCGTACCAGCAAAGGCACCATCTTTTTTATTGACGCATGGATTTTTGGCAGTATGGTTTCTAGCCGAGGCGGCAATATCTTAGATGCCAACAACAAACCCGATTTTGACTCGAGTGCCGCGATGCAAACCCTACAAATGATGTACGACCTGACAAGGGGTGGTCAAGCCATCGTCCGTAATTTCTCCGAAGCCAATTTTGCTGTGATTGACTGGGTGCGAACCAAAGCCTTTATGGTTACTGTGCCGTCCAGTTCTTATACTTTGGTCAAAGACGTACTGCCTTTCCAGCTTGGAGCTGTGCCAATGCCGGGGCGTACCTTGGCAGGCGAATCGCAATTGGTGATCCCAAGAGGCAACCCCGAAGCCGAAACCAAAGGGGCTTTTGAATTCTGGTCTTACCTGACCCGCACCGAAAACGTGGTGCGTTTTACCAAAGAAACCTATTATTTGCCTTTGCGAAACAGCGCCATTAAACCACTTGGCGACTTTATGAACGAACCAATCATGAAAGCCAGCATGGAAGCACTCGAGAAAGCCTATAACCCACCGCATCTGCTCGAGTATCAAAAATGGCGTGAAGTCCTCGAAGCCCAAGTGGAACGCAGCTTAAAAGGCGGCTTGGATCCCAAAGCGGCACTGCTCGAGGCACAAAAGTTAGCCTCGCAAATCAGGTAAAAGTGGATTGCTGACTTTAACCTTTTCACCTTTTTTACTTTTAACCTGAAGCCCGTGCCTCATTACCAGCCAATCAAAACCCGTCATGGTTTGCTCCGTGGACGCGAGGCGCTGCAACTCTTAAAGCTCGAGTACAGCTTAGGGATTTTGAAACTCGAGGCGACACTGTTTCTCGAGTACACTTCCGAAGGTGGGACAGGAACAGAACAGTGTTTTTTTGAATTTTCGGGCGTTCGGGTTTGGTCAGTCACACACTTAGATGATTTTCGCGGCAACTTAGCCAGCAGTTACGACGAAGTCCAAGGTAGCCTGTGGCTTGAAACAGCTGTTCTCGAGCCAATGCGGGTGCGGCAGTACCAAGTGCTTTGCATGAACGAAGTTTTAGAAGTGCTGTGCGAACGAGCCAGTTTACGGATGAAGTCATAACCAGCTTTCGAATGAAGTCATAGCCAGCTTTCGAATGAAGTCATAGCCAACCACGATTTTTTAAGAGCGCTAGCAAACCCAGAACCGCTAACACACACAAAGCCATCACAGCCGCAAAACCCCAAGGTTCGTTTTGCCAAGGCAGTGGCACGTTCATGCCAAACACGCCTGTGATCCAAGTGGGTAATGCCACCATCACCGTGACAATGGTCAGCATTCGCACCACTTCGTTGAGGTTGTTGCCAATCACCGCCGCAAAAGCACTGGTGGTCGTGCCAAGGATAGACAAGGCAATGTCGGTCATCTCGAGGGCTTGAGCAGTTTCAATCATCACATCCTCGAGCATCGCGCTATGTTCGCCAATTAAAGCCGTTTCGGTTCGTAGTCGCTCGAGCAAACCCAAGTTTGCTCGTAAAGCAGTCTTAAAATAAACCAAACTTTTCTCGAGTCGCATCAGTTCAAGGAGTTCTTTGTTTTTGGTGCTTTTAGAAAGCCGTTCCTCAAGCGATTCCAAACGGCGATCAATTGAGCGTAAATCCAGCAAGTAACGCTGAGCTGTACGCCACAGCACTTGCAGTAAGAACTTACCTTGGTCGGTGGTGCTGCTGAGCTTAAATTTACCGCGCTTCAGGTCAAGTAAAACCGTGTGCCGATGAGCGCAGAGTGTCATCACATGATCGGGTGTTAAAAAAACGCCAAGCGGCACGGTGTCGTATGGGGTTAGAGAATCATGACCTAGCCAGTGCGAAACTTGCAAAAGCAACATCGTACAATTGCCCTCATGCTCAAGCCGAGGGCGCTCATCAGGGTCAAGGGCGTATGCCAAAAAGTCTCGAGGAATCTGATACTGGTCGCGTAAAACATGGCGCTCTTCGTTACTTGGACGCACTGCATCAATCCAACAACCAGTTTCAGGCAGCAGTTTACGCTCGAGAGACTGGTTTTCACAGGCGTAAAACTGAATCACTGCTGTCATACTGCACTTTTGATTGTCATGGTTTGGTCAGCTTTGAATTGGGTTATGCTTACCACCATGAAACCCATTGCTGTGGTCAAGTACGGCGGCAACGCCATGAAGAACCTCGAGTTACGCCGCGCCATTGCTGCCGAAATCGCAGCGCTGCGCCAAAGCCGTTCGGTGGTGGTGGTGCATGGTGGTGGTCCTGTGATCGAACGCGACCTTGGGCGCTTGAATATCGAATCGCATTTTTTGCGTGGCTTGCGTGTCACCACCCCAGAAGCGCTCGAGGTGATTGAAAAAGCCATCACCATGCTCTCTAAAGAGCTTTCCCAAGACATTGGTGGGGCGATTGGTCTGACTGGGCGCGACATGCAGCTTTTACAAGGCAGTATCTTAGAACCCGAATTTGGACGGGTCGGGCATGTGCATACGGTCAACACAACACTTTTGCAAAGCCTACTCGAGCAGGGTATTACTCCCGTGATTGGCTGCATTGCCTTGGACGCAGACGGGCAGCCACTAAACATCAACGCCGATTGGGCAGCAGGTGCAGTGGCAGGTAAGTTAAACAGCGAAATTGTTTTCTTAACCGATGTGGCTGGTGTGATGCGCGACCACAAAGACCCAAGCAGCCTGCAAAACCAACTCGAGCAAGCCAAAGCCTTGGCTTGGATTGAAGAAGGCATCATTGCTGGTGGGATGATTCCCAAAGTCGAAGCTGCATTAAATGCGCTGAACATGGGCGCTCCTCGAGCCACAATCGCTAGTGGAATGCAGACAGGGGTTCTCGAGGCAGCCTTGCGCGGGCAAGCTGGTACAATGCTGAGTGCATAAAAAAGACGCTCGAGATTCGAGCGTCTTAGGTTAGGGGGTAAAGTTCTTAGTCGCCAGCCACAGCTTTTGGATTGACTGGCACGCTCAGGGTGACGCTCGAGCCAATTGGGCTTGCGCCGGGTGTGACGCCGTACTCGCCACCGTGGTAGCCAGATTCGCCGTGGTCAGCAAGGTCGAGTCCTTGTTCTTCGTCGCGGCTGTCTGGGCGGATACCCATGATTGCTTTCAGGGCATACATCAGCACAGCTGTACCAACGGCTGCCACCACCACCGCGAACATCACACCAAGGAATTGTGTCCACATTTGACCAGCATTGCCCTCGAGTAAACCACTGCCAAGGCTGTTGATGCTCTTTTGGGCAAACACACCAGTCAGGAGCGCACCAGTGATACCACCAATACCGTGGCAAGCGAAGACATCGAGTGAGTCATCTAAGTTGAGGCGGTTCTTGATTTGAATTGCACCAAAGGAAACGCCTGCGGCAATCGCACCAATTGCAATGGCTGCCATTGGACCGACAAAACCCGAAGCTGGCGTGATGGCGACCAAACCAACCACTGCGCCTGTGGCAGCACCAACTGCGCTGGCATGACCAGTTTTCAGCATCTCGAGGATGCTCCAAACCACCATCGCGGCAGCAGCGGCAATGTGTGTGACCATAAAGGCATTGGTGGCAAGGCTTCCACCAGCTGCCACAGCACTACCGCCGTTAAAGCCGAACCAACCAAACCAGAGTAAACCCGCGCCAAGCAGTACAAAAGGAACATTATGTGGTGCCATCGCAACCCGTCCAAAACCGCGACGTGGTCCAAGGATGATAGCTGCAACCAATGCCGAAACGCCAGCTGTGATGTGAACCACTGTCCCACCAGCGAAGTCAAGCGCACCCATCTTAAATAGGAAGCCATCAGGTGACCAAACCGCGTGGCAAACTGGTACATAAACCACCAAGAGCCACAAGGCAATAAACACCAAGTAGGTCTTGAATTTCATGCGTTCAATGATTGCGCCACTGATCAGCGCTGGGGTGATGATTGCAAACATCATTTGGAAAATCATGAACAAACTGTTCGGGATGGTTGGTGCAGTTGGATAAGCTGCACTGCCGTCAATGCCACTTAGAAAAGCATATTTGAAGCTACCGAGAATACCAGAAATAAAATTCGGGTCTTTGTCGGTGGTGAACGCAAGGCTAAAACCAACCGTGACCCACAAAATCGTGACCACACCAAGCGCAATGTAGGACATCATCATGGTGTTGAGGGCGTTTTTTGCCCGAACCAAACCACCATAGAAAAATGCCAAGCCCGGTGTCATCAGCATCACAAGCGCAGTTGAAACCAGCATCCAAGCCGTGTCGCCCGTGTCGGCAGCCCATTTTTCGTCGGCTCCCAGTGCCAAACTCGAGAAACCCAGCAATACCGGTAGCAGCAACTTCCAGCTTGGCGATAACAATTTCCAATTTTTCATATGCCCCCTTTAAGCGCTCAAGGCGCTAAGCATTCATGGCGGGAGTATAAACTCCTGATTTGCAAACTGTCAAGACAAAGATGTTCAAACGCACGAAAATAATCTACGTTTTAGCATTCTTGAATATCAGGCTTGATTTTGTGTCAATATATCATGTCAAGTGTACATAAAATTTTGTACACCCTGCAAAGATATGACTTGCCAAAAGCTCGAGCAAACGTTGTAGACTCTTTGCTAAGCAAACATTTAGGAGGAAGTCCCATGAAATTAATTGTTGCCATCATCCGCCCCGAAAAACTCGACGATGTCAAAGCCGAGTTGTTCAAAGAAGAAGTCACTGGTCTGACAATCTCGCGTGTCTCCGGACACGGCGGCGAGAAAGAACACTTGGAAACCTACCGAGGTCGTCCCTTGGTCTTTGAATTCCACGAAAAAGTGCGTTTAGAGATTGCTGTTTCCGAACCTTTTGTTGAACGCACCGTCCAAGCGATTGTCCGCAGCGCCCGCACTGGTGCAGTTGGCGACGGAAAAATCTTTGTCCAACCGCTCGAGCGCGTGGTCAGGATTCGCACAGGTGAGTCCGATAACGCAGCGCTGACACCAGTGAGCTAAAAACCAGAGAAAAGGTCAAAGAGAAAGGAGGACACGGCAACGCACCACTGTTTTCCTCTTTTCTCTTTCTTCTTTAACCTTTTTTCTATCCCTACATCTTCCCTTCGGAACGCAGTGCCTCGAGCGTTTCGGCTCGGTCTGGAATGCGCGGGGTTTCGGTTTGGCTGGGTTTTTGCTTCGCAAGCGCATTCTCGAGTTCACGAATGCGTTTGTTCATACGGCGCATTTGGGTGGAACGACGCACCAGACTTGGGGTGGTCAGCAGCAAGCTGTACAGCACACCAAATAAGAACCCAAGCAGAATCACTACACTCACGGGGCTGGAAAAACGCCCAAGCACAAAAGTCTCTAAGCTGACCAAGACATTGGCATTGTTAAAATGCACCAACAAAAGGTAGCCACTGCCCAGAATCAAAAGGGCGACTTGAAGGTATTGCAAGGCTTTCATTGGACGCATTGTAACGCAAATAAGCGACGCATGGGCAGAAGCGCATCGAGTGGGCTGATTGATTTTGTTGTTCCTAAAGTAGTACCAGTTTCACTTCTCGAGAAACGCGTATGCTCAAAGGGTGACTGATGTAGCTTCCAAAGAAATTTTCAAGGCATTTCTTCTGATTGGTGTCACCGCCTTTGGTGGTGGCGGCAGCGCCCATGTGCAGTACCACTTGGTTGAACGCCTCAGATGGCTGACCTTAGAAGAATACCTCGAGTGCTACAGCATGGTCCAAACCCTGCCAGGACCCACTTTTTCCAACCTCTGCACCCATTCTGGCGCTCGGTTAGGCGGTTGGCGCGGCGGCTTACTGGCAATGCTGGGCGTGAATTTACCTGGTTTTCTGGTGATTTTGCTGTTGGCGTTGCTTTACTCGAGTTTTGGTGGACAAGCCAATTTGCTCACAGGTTTCTTGCAAGGTGTAGCCATCACGGCTGTAGCCATTTCTTTGGTTGCTTTGGCTCGGGTTGCCCCAAGCGCTTTTCAAACCCGTCCAAGTGTGTTGCTAGCAATGGCTGCTTTTCTTGCCAACGCGGTGCTGCACATCAATATCTTATGGGTGATGCTGATACTTGTGCCAATTGGGATGTTCTTTGAGTACCAAAGGGAAAACCATGCTGCTTGATGTCCTGCTCGAGTTCTTACGCTTTGGGGTGTTATCCATTGGTGGTGGTTTTGCGCTGATTGCCGAAATGAAACGGGTTTTGGTCACAGAACGCAGTTGGCTCACGGCTCAGGTGTTTATTGATGGCTGGAGTTTAGGGCAGTTTGTACCAGGACCAAACATGCTGGCGATGGCATTTTATGGCTACCGCATCGAAGGACTGCTGGGCGCATTTGCAGCTTGGTTTGGGATGTTCACGCCCGGGATTATCTCGAGTATTTTAGCCGCAAAGGCTTGGCAAAAAATTCGGCATTCACCACTTGCCAAAGCCTTTCGGGCAGCGATTTTACCGATTGGTTTTGGTTTTGGGGCTGGTGGGGTTTACACCTTGGCTCGAGCCTCGATTGTAGACCTGCTTGGCGTGGGTTTAGGGTTGGGCTTATTGGTTTTGTTGTATCAAAAGCGGTTGACACCCATCACGGCTGTTTTCTTGGGCGGGGCGCTTGGTATTGTCCTCAAATTTCTTTACTGATTCTTTAGTTTTCTCTTAGAATTTGCCGCCTACCAAGCTCGTCATAAGCGTGCGTCGCAGCAAAATAACAGTGGTTGTGAGGTACAAAAACTGCTATTTTATCGTGAGAAACGCATTTTTCTCCCATTCTACTCGAGATGCACTTCAAACAACCTCAACACAAACTGAGTTCAAGCGTCGTTCATCCACGGCTTAACGGTGATGTTGAAACGACGCTCACGCGACGCCTTTGGATTATTGTTTGTCTCGAGATAGTACCAAGGAGGATTTATGAATAAAGTTGTGAAATTTGGTCTTTCCGCCCTCGCCGCCCTCGCCCTCAGCAGCACCCTCAGCAACAGCACCGCCCAAGGACGTTTGGTCTTTGAAGGCAATTATGCTGTCAAAGGCAACAACCCCGATGGCAGCCCCTACTCTGGCACAATGAACATTGCGCTCTTCGGAGATGGTTATAAGATCACCCAGAATTTCTCGGGTAGCATTTACCGTGCCATTGCCAGCAATGTCGGCGATTATTTAGCTGCGGCTTCGGTGAATTCCGGAGTTCCACAAGTCACCTTGTACCGTGTTTCTGCACCAAACACCTTGTCTGGTTACTGGCAAGACTATGATAATAACCAAGAAGGTGCAGAAGACGCCATTCTTGGTGGACGTTTCTTCTCGTTTGTACCAAGCGCACCAGTTGCCAATACTTGGAATTACGCTGGTACATACTCGGTGCGTGGTAATGCACCAGACGGAACAACCTACACAGGTGCAATGCAGTTATCGGTCTACGGTAGTGGCTACCGCGCTAGCTTCAGCAGCGGCGGTCAAGTTTGGCGCGGTATTGGCAGTTACATCGGTAATTACTTTGCAATTGCTTGGAACGCAGGTGGAGTAGCCAGTGTCACGATTTACGAAGGCAACCCACGCAATGGCGAATTCAACGGTGTCTGGCAGGACTACAACAACAGCAAAGAAGGTTACGAGTACGCCACCTTGCGCTGATTGCTTGCTGCCTCATTTCGTCTCACGCTCGTATAACGCTGAGTAAACTATAGTTGGTGCGACGCTCATGCGACGCACCAACCTATATACTCGAGTTCGAGCAGTAAATTAAGGAGGCAGTATGAAAAAATTTATCAAGTTTGGTCTAGCCGGAATCGCCGCCCTCGCCCTGAGTAGCACCCTCAGCAACAGCGTCGCCCAAGGACGCTTGGTTTTTGATGGCACATATGGTGTAACAGGTAAAAACCCTGATGGAACTCCGTACAACGGTACAATGACGATTGTGCCATACGGCGATGGCTACCGCCTGACCCAAAACTTTGATAATGACACCTACAAAGGCATCGGCAACGACGTCGCCGATTACTTGGCAGGTTCATACATCATCTCGAGTCAACCTGTGGTCACGATTTACCGTGTCACGGCGGCTAACGTTATGACTGGTTTCTGGCAAAACTTTGAAAACACCGCCGAAGGCTCAGAAGAAGCCACTTTGACTGGTTCACGCACCTTTGCCAGTGTTTCAACCACGCGAACCCCAGCGGCTTGGAATTACGCTGGCACATACGGCATTCGTGGTACAAACCCAGACAACAGCACCTACACAGGCACAATGGTTCTAAGTAATCACGGTGATGGATACCATGCTTCGTTGAGCAGCGGTGGCAGCGTCTGGCGCGGCGTTGCCAATTACATCGGTAACTACTTAGCGATTTCTTGGCAAGCTGGCAGCAAACCACAAGTCTCTATTTTCTCAGGCAACCCACGTACTGGCGATCTGAAAGGCTTTTGGCAAGATTACGACAGCTTAAAAGAAGGCTCAGAAATCGCAACACTGCGCTAAAAGTCATCACCCCCCAAAGACTAGAGTCTTTGGGGGTTTTTATATCAGTGTATTGAGCTCGAGTACACCCAAGGAGGGGTTTATGAATAAGAAGTTTGCTTTTGGTGGTTTGGTCGCATTAGCACTCAGCGCGGGTTTGACCCAAAGTGTTGCCCAAAGTCGTTTTGATTTCACAGGCACTTACGCAATCGAAGGTAAAAACCCTGACACCAGCCCCTACAAAGGCACAATGAGCATCACTCCATTCGGCGATGGCTACCGTGTCAAACAAACCTACGGCACAGATAGCTTCAATGGCATCGGCAGTGATGTCGGCGATTACTTCGCAACCGCATTTGTGGTGGCAGACAATCCACAAGTCACGATTTATCAAATCACTGCACCAAACACCTTATCGGGTTACTGGCAAGACTACACCAACAAAGTTGAAGGTTCAGAAACCGCGATTCACAGCAATGCCAAAGCCTTTGGACGAATCTCGGCAGCACCAGCCAACAACGCTTGGGATTACAAAGGCAATTACCGCATCAATGGCACGAACCCAGACGGCAGCACCTACACAGGCAGCATGATCCTCTCAACCCACGGTGATGGCTACCGCGCTTCATTCTCGAGCGGCGGTGTACTCTGGCGCGGTGTTGGTAGCTACATCAGCAATTACCTTGCCTTGGCATGGAACTTCAACGGTCAACCCAGCGTCACCATTTACGAAGGCAACCCAAGCACAGGCGAACTGAGAGGCTTCTGGCAAGTTTATGACAGCCAAAAAGAAGGCACAGAAAGCGCTACCCGTCGTTAAAAGAAAGAGGAAAGGAAAACCAAAAACCGAAATTGGTAGGTTGACTTTCCCTCGAGAACCCCAGAAGAAATGCTGGGGTTTTTTTGACTTTAACCTTTGATCTTTAACCTTTAGACTACGTTATGCAAACCATTGCCCTGAAAAAAATCACAATCATTGCCGAAGCACTGCTCGAGAAAAACCTTGTGCGCGACATCAAAGCGGCTGGCGCGACAGGTTATACCATCACCACAGCTCGAGGCGAAGGCTCGAGGGGCGTGCGGGCAAGTGATTGGGAGGGTGGTAACATCAAACTCGAAGTGTTGGTGTCCGAAAAGGTTGCCCACAGTATCCTCGAGCAGATTTCAGGGCAGTATTTCGAGGATTATGCGGTGATTGCTTACTTAGAAAACGTCGAAGTGGTACGCGGTGAAAAATACCTGAGAACATAGTAAACTGGTTCATGCCGCTACTAATCAAAAATGGTGAAATCGTCACAGCCGACTCGAGGTACATCGCTGATATTTTCGTGGAGAACGAAACGATTACCCGCATTGGCACGAATTTAGAGGCTGATGCCGATACCGAAGTGATTGATGCCACGGGCAAATTGATTTTCCCCGGTTTTATTGACCCACATGTGCATATTTACCTGCCGTTTATGGCGACCTTTGCCAAGGATAGCCACACCACGGGCAGCCAAGCTGCGCTGGTGGGTGGCACAACCACTTTTATTGAAATGTGCTGCCCAAGCCGCAACGACGACACGCTCGAGGGGTATAACCTGTGGAAAGCCAAAGCTGAGGGTAACAGCGCTTGCGATTACACCTTTCACATGTCTGTAACAAAGTACGACGAGAAAACAGAAAGCCAACTGCGTGAAATCGTAGCGGATGGCATCTCGAGTTTCAAGATTTTCTTAAGTTACAAGAATTTTTTTGGCGTGGACGACAATGAAATGTACCAAACCATGACTTTGGCAAAAGAACTTGGTGTCATCGTCACAGCTCACTGCGAGAATGCCGAATTGGTCGGGCAGTTGCAACAGCATTTGTTGGCGCAGGGCAAAACAGGCTCGGAATGGCACGAACCAAGTCGCCCTGAATCGGTGGAAACCGAAGGCACAATGCGCTTTGCGACTTTCCTCGAGAACACAGGAGCAACGGGTTACGTGGTTCACCTAAGCTGTGCTGGAGCGCTGGCACAAGCCGTGGCAGCCAAGTCTCGAGGTGTGCCAATTTACGTGGAAAGCGTGATTCCACATTTTTTACTCGATAAGACCTATGCCGAACGCGAAGGGGTCGAAGGTGCAAAGCATGTGATGTCGCCACCCTTACGCGATAAGAAAAACCAAAAAGTGCTTTGGGATGCTCTGGCACAAGGTTTTATAGATACGGTTGGCACAGATCATTGCCCATTTGATGTGGCACAAAAAGCCATGGGCGCAGATGCCTTTACTGCCATTCCCAATGGTATTCCAGCCATCGAAGACCGAGTCAATTTGCTTTATACCTATGGTGTCTCGAGAGGAACGCTGGACATTCATCGTTTTGTGGATGCTGCCAGCACCAAAAGCGCTAAGTTATTTGGATTATTCCCACGCAAAGGCACAATTGCTGTTGGTTCAGACGCTGACCTTGTGATTTACGATCCCAATTACCGAGGCAAAATCTCGGCTGCGACACAAACCGTCAATAACGACTACAACGGCTTTGAAGGTTTTGAAATAGACGGCAAACCCGACACCGTAACCGTGCGCGGAAAAGTCCAAGTAAGGGGCGGTAAGTTTATTGGCGACTCGAGCCGAGGGCAGCTCTTAAGGCGTAAACCACAGCATTTCTAGTTTATGCACAAGACCGCCTTAGCCATCAATGTGGCATTTCTGATCGAGCGCTTCTCGAGGTTGGTTGTGCCACGTCCACCAAGCACCCCTGCCGCTCGGCTGCAATTTTCACAAGCCCAAGTCGGTCTGAGTCTCGAGCAACCGTTGTACGCCGCGCAGCGCCCACCGTCAAGAATTGAGTTTATTCGGCAAGACCAGTATTTTGTGGCAGTTGAAGCTGTGCTGTCCGATTTGCATTGACCATGCCCAGCCGAGCGGGGCTGGATTTGCATTTGGCTCAAGGGTATGTGGTATATTCTGTAAATAACAAAACGAGGTGAACATGACCAGCATCCGAATCAAAGACGAAACCCTAGCCAGCCACACACACACATGGAATCTCGAGTTCTTAGACGAAACCATCACCGCCCGCGAATTCCTGCGCCGCCGAATCTATGAAGAAGTACAGAACCACAACACCAAGCCCGTAGAAGCCTACAATGGCTTGGTGCAACCCC
>JAAFJQ010000109.1 GCA_013298185.1 Deinococcales bacterium | reverse complement strand
CAGAGGTTGCCGCTTAGACCTTCGCGGATTTCATGCTCGGTGGGGTTGGGATTCTGCTCGAGGAGGGCAATGCTCGCCATCATCATGCCGGGGGTGCAGTAACCGCATTGGAGTCCGTGTTGATCCCAGAAGGCTTGTTGGATTGGGTGTAGCACACCGCCGGGCGCGAGGGATTCGACGGTTTTGATTTCATGTCCTTCTGCCATGATGGCAAAAACGGTGCAGGATTTGACAGGAACGCCATCCATTAAAACAGTGCAAACACCGCAACTGCTCGAGTCACAGCCGACGTGTGTGCCGGTCAGTTTGGCTTGTTCGCGGATGAAATGCACCAGCAGGGTGCGGTTTTCGACTTCGGCAGTGTGGGACTTGCCGTTGATGCTTAGACTGATTTGGCTCATGCGCTGACCCCCAAGCGTTGCAAGGATTCTTTGATGCCACGTCCGACCAAGACTCGAGCCATGTCGCTTTTGTACTCGGCGCTGCCGCGTTGGTCGGGGTTGGGACTGGCAATTTTTGGTGCTTCGGACGCGGCGGCTTTGATTAAATCTAAGCTCGGGCGTTGACCGACCAGCATTTTCTCGGCTTCAGTCACACGCATGGCGATGGGTCCAACGGCGGTGATGGCAATGCCAGCTTGGCGGATTGTGCCATCGGCATTCATCGAGAGTTGCACTGCTGCGGCGCAGGTGGCGTAATCGCCGACTTTTCGTTCAATTTTTTGGTAACTGCCTTGGGTGTGGGCATCGGGAATCGGAATGCGAACCTCGAGTGCCATCTCGCCTTCTTCGATGGCAGTGGTGAAGGAATCCACCAAGAACTCATCAATGCTGATTTCCCTTGTTCCATTTGCACCACGCACCACCATGGTGGCTCGAGAGGCGAGGGCTGTGGCTGTCCAATCGCCAGACGGGTCGTTGTGGCAAATGCTCCCGACAACAGTTCCCATGTGGCGCACAATCGGGTCTGCCACGACTCTGGAGACAGCCGTAATCAGGCTGTAACGCGCCAGAATGTTCTTGTCAAACTCCAGCGCTGCGTCTCGGGTGGTTGCACCAATAATTAAAAAACCGTCTTTTTCGTGTAGATAAGACAGTTCTTTGATTGGGTTGATGTCCACCAAAACGGCTGGACGCGCCAAGCGGTAACGCATGGCGGGGATCAAACTCTGCCCACCGGCGAGGATTCGGGCTTCGCTGCCGTGCTGCTGCATGGCAGCCATGGCTTCGTCCACCGAATGGGATCGTATGTACTCGAAGTTTGCTGGAAACATCTGTCACGCTCCTAAGAATAGAATTCTCGAGCCTCCAACAAAAAAGCGGGCTTCTCGAGTGAATTTTGATTCGCTTTAGAGTCTAATCCTCTGCTTGTGCCAAAAGCTGTGTCTCGAGCTACGGGTTTGAGGTCTGAGCCTTCAAGGGTTATACTTTGTAAGCATATGGACAATTCAAGCTCACCTCTGATGGCAGAACTTGCCAGCATTGCCGCCAAGCGATTAACTGGACGCTTGCGCTTACAAAAACGCGATGGCACTGAGTTAAATTTATTCCTCGAGGCAGGTAAATTGGTTCATGCCCAATTTGGTTGGACTTTTGGCATGGCTGCCATACAAGAAGCCTTGGCTTGGCGCAATTACACCACGGCTTTTACGGCTGGTATTGCTGCACCGATCAAAAGCCTATCTGACGAAGACCGCAGTAAACTCGAGCAGGGGCAGATCATCGAAGAAACCAAGTACAACCTTTCGACCACTGAAGGGTATTACTACGCCGAGAGTCACACCCGCCTTGAATTAAGCGAGTACGAAACACGGGTTTTAGCCAACGCCAACGGCAATTCTTTTGCTGAACTGCTGACATTAACAGAACTGAACACCGCGACACTCGAGCAACTGATGAAACAATTGCTGCAAAAAAAGATGCTGCGAATTGAGAAAACCCCCGCTACTCCTGAACGGCTCAAAGCCATGCGCTTACGCAAAAAAGAACCCAAATCCAAAGGCATCCTTGGTGTTTTTGGCAAGAAAACCATTGAATTAACCGACCTCGAGTTTCAGGTTTACGATGTCCTCAACGGCGCTGTGAGCTTATGGGAGGTTCATTTGAATTCTGGTCTAAGCCGCGATGAAATTTGGGAAGCCTACGTTGCCCTGAAAAAACGTGACTTGGTTGAAAACCTCAGCTAGAATAAACGGCATGTCAAAAAAATTTCTTTGGGTGCTTTTACTCGTCTTTGGTGTTGCCTCGGCACAATTGCTGCTGACTCGAGCGCCGAGTGCCAGAGCGGATTCTTGGTACGCAAGCAGTGTTTTTTATCAAGTTTTTGTGCGTTCCTTCCAAGACTCCAATGGCGATGGTATGGGCGACTTGCGCGGGCTGACCTCGAGACTCGATTACCTCAAGGATTTGGGGATTAACGCGTTGTGGCTGAATCCGATTCATCCAAGCCCGAGTTATCACGGGTATGACATCACCGATTACAAAGGCATCAACCCTGATTACGGCACACTGGAAGACTTCAAAGCATTTTTGACTGCGGCGAAATCTCGAGGTATCCGCGTGATTCTGGATTACGTACCCAATCACACGGCTCGTTCGCACCCATGGTTTCAGGATGCTCTGCGCGGCGGCGAGAAGAAAAATTGGTACTTGTGGCGCGACACCAATCCCGGTTGGAAACAACCATGGGCGGGTGGCAATGATGCGTGGCACAAAGTCCAAACAGGTGACTCGAGCAGCACCAAAGTGATTTTCCCCGGTTCGATTCAAGGCGCTCTGGGCGCAAGTAACTGGAATCCCAACGGCGCAGAAACTCGAGCCACCGAAACCGCGCCCGGTATTTTTGAATTGGTGGTGCGTTTACCCAAAGGCAGCTACGAGTACAAAGTGGCATTGAACGGCGGCTGGACAGAGAATTACGGCGCTGGCGGCAGGGCTGATGGCGCGAACATCAAACTCGAGCTGAGTGCCGACACAATTGTTAAATTTGTCTTTGACCGCACCCGCAAAGAAGTGCTGGACAGCATCAACAACCCTGATCGGGTGGCTTCTCCAACCGAAATTCCTGCACCAACCCAATTTACCGATGCTGCTCCAACCAAAACCGAGTATTACTATGGTGTCTTCTGGGATGGAATGCCAGACCTCAACTGGCGCAGCGCCGATGTGCGCGAGGCGATGTTTGATGCTGCCAAATACTGGCTCGAGTTGGGCGTGGATGGTTTTCGGGTGGATGCGGCTCGCTATATGTTCGAGGAATCGGACAACAACACCCCCGACAGCGAAGCTGACCAAGATTGGCAAACCGATTTCTCGCAGTTTGTCAAAAGCGTTAAACCCGATGCAGCCGTGGTTTCTGAGGTTTGGACAAGTACCGAAACAGTCGCCAAATACTTCCAAAACGGTACAGGGCAAGACATGGGCTTTAACTTTGACCTGCAACGCGCCATTCGCAACAGCGCCAATGGCGCAAATCCTGAAGTGGTGAAGCAAGTGCTGTCTCGAGTAGCCCGTTCATACACTAAAGAAGCCGTGGACGCGATTTTTACCAGCAACCACGACCTCGAGCGAATGAAGTTCTTCAACTCAGGGCGATACCGCAGCGCCGCGACCATGCTGCTGACCCTGCCCGGAACGCCATTTATTTATTATGGCGAAGAAATTGGATTGCCCAACGCCGCCACTAACCGCGATGAAGGTAAACGCACCCCCATGCGTTGGAGCAACGCGGCATTTGGAGGATTTTCCACGGTTCAACCATGGCAGCTTTTTAGCAGCACTGAAGAGAACATCAATGTGGCATCGCAACAAAAAGCAGGCAGCTTATGGACGCTGTACAAAAACCTGATTCGCCTTCGCCAAGCCAACCCTGCGCTACGGATCGGTGGATTTGAAATTCTCGAGACGAACAACCCACGGGTATTTGGGTTCACTCGAGCTTACAAGAATCAGAAAATTGCGGTGGTCATCAACCTTGATTCAGACCCACAAGCAGCGAAGCTAACCACCAAAAACACCAGCCTCGAGAAGGGCGGAACGATACAAGAATTAACCACGAACAAAAAATTGGCTAGTTTAACCAACAATTACCAAGTCAAACTGAGTCCATACGGATTTGTGCTGCTCGAGGTGCGGTGAGCCATTGTGCTGATGCTCGAGGCAATCACGGAGCGTTACATTCTCGAGTATGAGCCTAAAAATTGCCACCTTTGCCCAACGCCCCGATTTGCACCAAGCCATTTGGTCAGATGAGTTCCGTCAAAATTGGGCAGCATTTGTGGATGGTGGTGTGATTACCGACTTGTATTACGATTCGTTTTTTCTGCCTAAGGAAAAAATCCCTTTTCTCGAGTATGGCTTGGTGGCGTTTGACTCGAGCGCTCCCGATCAACCACTGGCTCGAGGCTTTTGTGTGCCATTTGCTTTTGGTGGGCATCGGCAAGAACTGCCAGATAGCGGTTGGGATGGGGTGGTGCGCTGGGCAGATTGGGATTGGAAGTCTGGCACAACCCCAAATGCCCTCAGTGCGATTGAAATTAATGTCTTGCCCAATCAGCAAGGGCGCGGACTCTCGAGCCTGATGCTGCAAGCCATGCGCGATCATGCCAAACGATTGGGTTTTCAGGATTTATACGCGCCTGTGCGCCCAACCCATAAGCATCTCGAGCCGCACACGCCAATGCTCGAGTATGCTTTTCGGATTCGGGAGGATGGTTTACCATTTGACCCTTGGTTGCGGGTTCATGCGCGAGCAGGCGCAAGTATTGTTAAAGTTGCTCCTAACAGCATGACGATGAGCGGCACGCTTGAACAATGGCGCGAATGGACTGGTTTGCCTTTTGACCAAAGCGGTGAGGTGGTTGTGCCTCAAGCGCTTGTGCCGGTACTGTGTTCGGTGCAGCACAACGTAGCTGCTTATGTCGAGCCGAATGTTTGGATGCACCATCGTATGTAGAGCGCTGTTGTAGCACACAACCTATGTACGTTCAAAAGCCAAGGTTTAGCTTCCGTGCGTGTTTCGCGGGCAGTTGAACTCGAGTGTCTACAATCGCTTTGGCGTTTGGCTGGTACTGAGCAAACAACGCTGTGCCTGATTCAAAAAACTTGAGCCAATCACAAGGCTTAAACGGGTGTGGTATCAAATCTCGAAAAACGATAAGATGAGGTCTGATTTGCAACGATGAAAGTCTTCACCTCGTAAAGAAAGAAGTCATGTTGACCTGCCCTTACTGCCAACACCAAAACTCGAGCAGCGCTACACAATGCCAGTCATGCGGCATGAACCTTGGCAACGACACCCTGCCAAGTGGCACACTGCTTTTTGCTGATACCCTCGAGGTGGGGCAGGTGCTTGGGCGTGGTGGTTTTGGCATTGTCTACGAAGCCTTTCATTTTGAGCATCAAAAACGACTGGCTATCAAAGAATTATTCCCACAAGGGCTGGCTTCAAGGGGACAGAACAACCAAGTGCAAGTCTCGAGCCAAACCGAGATGCAAGCCGCCATTGCCAGAACCAGCCGCGAAGCCGCGATGCTGCGTTTACTCAAGCACCCAAGCGCTACCAAATTATTTGCTTACTGGGAAGAAAACGGCACAGCATATATGGCACTCGAGTTATTGCAAGGACAAACCCTCGAGAGCCGAATCGAACGCGGACAATTGCTCAATGCCGAAGAAGCCAAACAGGCTTTACTGACCATTCTCGAGGTACTAGAAGAACTGCACAGCCACGGATTTTTGCACCGCGATATTAAGCCAGCCAATATCATGTTTACACCAACTCGAGTTGAATTGATTGATTTTGGCAGCTTAACCGAGTTCAAAAAAGGCGAACGCACCAAAGTAACCAGCCGAATTGCCACACCCGAATATGCGCCACTCGAGCAGTTTGGTTCAGAAGTTACCCTCAGCCCAGCCACGGATTTATATGCCTTGGCAGCAACTTTTTGTGAAGCCATGACCGGTTCTCGAGTACCGAGCGCCCTTGAACGAGCCAACGGCGCAAGCATCGAGTCAAATATGGTGGCGGTGCAGCGAGTCTCGAGTGACTTAGCTGATGTTCTTGAGAAGGCGCTTGAGGCTCGAATTGATTTACGGTATTTGACGGCAGCGGCAATGAGACTCGATTTATTGATTACGAATCCAAATCAGACAACTACTCCTCAGATCCCTGTGTCATCAAAAAAGGGGATCAATTGGTTTTGGATTTTGACGCGTGCTACACCTGTAGCGATTGCTTTGAGTCTACTGGTCATTCAATTGATTATCCCTGATGGTCTTATTCGGAAAACGGTTGCTTATATGCTTGCACCTACATTAGATGAATTTTTGGTAAGCGGTGGTTTTACTTATTCAAATAATTCCAATGATCCAAATTTTATAGAATCCTTTGACTTTGCACCAATAGGTAAAGATTATTATTTGTCTCTTGGTGATGCGGCTATATCAAAAGATAAAAGTATTTTATTTGTTCAAATGATGATATATTTAAAAAATTTAAAAAAATCCTTTTTATTAATAAATGTTTATCAAATAAATACTAGAAAATTGTTAAATTCTACTCGAATTGATGATTTTCCTAAAGGTTTTAGGGGAGGATTTTCAGATTTTCGATTACCAGACGGAGATTTGTTCATTTATTTTAAGTATGGTAAATTTCTTCTTAAATATAATCAATTCGGAGATTTAATTAATAAAAGTAAATATAATTTTTATATTGGTGATGATTTTAGAATAGAAAAGGATTATATTTATATTTATGGATATAATTCAGAATTTGAATATGGATATTTAAATCACTTCTTAATTTTAGATAAAAATAATCTTAATACTATTTTTCAGAAATTTTTTCCTGATAATCAGCAGGTGAAATCGGCTATTTTTAATGAAAAATTAGTGTCTTTTATTCGATTTAACGAAAATTGTTTTATTGAAACCTTTACGAATAATGAAAAGATATATTCTATTCGCAAAATTGAAAATAATTTTTGTTTTAACTATACAAAACAAATAAGCGAAGATTTGATTTTAAATTTTAACTATGCTACAAAAAAATCTGTTGAATTTTATGAAATAAAGAATAGAAATAACTTTGTATTCAAAAAAAGCTTTTTTTTAGACAGCCCATATGAAACAAATCTCTATAAAATTAACAATGGATTTGTCTTAGCAAACTCCAAATCGTATTTATTTGACAAATCTTTAAACTTCAAACAGATTAGAGGTGATATATCTAATTCCAATACTTATTTTTTGCTGGATGATTCAATTTTAGAAATCAGTAGGTTCTCAATCTCTAGATACAGGCTATAATTTCAAAGCTATTCTTGAAAAGAAAGGTTATATATGCCAAAAGTTGTTGTTCTTCCCGGTGATGGTGTTGGTCCAGAAGTTATCTCATGCGCTTTAGAAGTGCTTGCTCAAGTCGCTCCCGACCTCGAGTATGCCGAATATGCCTTTGGGCTGGCTGGTACAGCCAAGTACGGTAAACCCTTGGGTGATGAAGTTCTCGAGGCGGCGCTCGGTTCAGATGCGGTGCTGATGGGTTCGGTGGGTGGTCTGCCCGGAAGTACCGATAACATTGCTCGAGAACTCCGCCCTGAATCGGGTTTGCTCAAACTCCGTAAAAGCCTTGGAGTCTACGCCAACCTCCGCCCAAGCAAGGTGTACTCGGGTCTCGAGCATCTTTCGCCCTTAAAGCCCGAAGTGGCAGGTGGCGTGGATATTCTGATTTTGCGTGAACTGCTCGGCGGTGCATATTTTGGTGAACCTCGAGGACTCGAGGAAGGCGGGGGCTTTAACACGATTCGGTACACCACATCCGAAGTCGAACGCGCTGCGCGTTGGGCGTTCCAAGCGGCAAGGGGGCGGCAAAACCGTGTGTGTAGCGTGGACAAAGCCAATGTTCTCGAGGTGTCGGAGTTCTGGCGGCGGATTGTGGTGCATGTGCATCAAACTGAATTCCCCGATGTCGAACTGACGCACGAGTATGTGGATTCCTGCGCCATGATTCTGGTCAAAAACCCCAAGCGTTACGATGTGATCCTAACCGAGAACCTGTTTGGCGATATTCTCTCCGACCTTGCCAGTGTGCTACCCGGTAGCCTTGGCTTGCTGCCGAGTGCCAGCTTGGGCGATAAAATCGGTTTGTACGAGCCAATTCATGGTTCTGCGCCTGACATTGCAGGGCAAGGCATTGCCAACCCTGCTGCCACAATGCTGAGTGCCGCGATGATGCTCGAGTACAGCTTTAAGCGCCCAGAAGTGGCTCGAGTGATTGAGAACGCTGTGCAGAAAGCCTTGTTCAGTCATCCGACCAGAGATTTGGGCGGCTCGAGTGGCTCGAGTGAGTTCACCAAAGCTGTTTTAGCATTGCTGTAAGCCAAAAAAAGAATCTCGAGGAATTGACCTCGAGATTCTTTCATTTCGATGTGCTTATCGGCTGCTGGCTTGACGCAAGCGGCTGCTGGGCAAAATCGCAGATGGATTGAGGATGGCACTGCCAGAACGAATTTCAAAGTGCAGGTGTGGACCACTGCTGTTGCCTGTGCTGCCGACCTTTGAAATCATTTGTCCTTGGCGCACCCGTTGTCCTTTGCTGACCAAGCGCCTTGAGTTATGGGCGTAGTAATAATCACGTCCGTCTATGCCACGAATGGTGATCAGTTGTCCGTAACCAAAGACATTCCATCCCGAGAACGTGACTGTGCCGGACAGCGAAGCATAGACAGGTGTGCCAATTGGCGCAGCCAAATCCAGACCAGCATGACCGTTTTTTGGTCCTCTGTAGGAAAAGCGTTGTGTAATCACGCCCATGATGGGCCACAGTGGGCGTTCATAGCCGCTCGAGGCGCGTACCACAGTACTGGCGGGGCTGCTCGAGGTGGAGAGTTGTAGCACTTGTCCGATTCGGATGTTGTCAGAGCTTAGGTTATTGACACTGCGAATTTGTGAGATGCTGACGCCATTGCGTTTGGCAATGCTGGATAGCGTATCGCCTGAGCGCACGGTCACGCTTTGGGCTGCTGCGACTGCCACCAAAGAAGCAACTGCTAAGGTCAGCACCACTTTGTTGAGCTTCGATAAAAGGAAGTCCTTCATTGCTCGGGGACATTAGCATATGAATTTTGTCAAGTGAAGTGCTTCCAACAGAGGAAATTTTGTGGTTTTAGTTACAGAGAGTTGATTTTTGCTGTCAAGCTCGAAGTTTTTTACAGATGTAAACGAAAAGCTGCAACTGCGTGAGTTACACTTTTAGCTGCTCGAGTCACGCTCAGCTTCAAGTACAGCTTGCTCGAGAGCAGCTTGTGGCGCTGCGCCTTCGCCGCCGTGCGCTCGATCTGGGCGGTCAACCCAGGCTTGAAACCCTTCAGCTTTACGGCGAATCAGAATTTCTGGGTAGCCAGCCGCTTCAGCTCGAGCAAAAAGAGCATTGGTGCTGTTCTCCACATGGGTAAAGCCTTGCTGCTCGAGAACGGCTTTGAGACTGATTTCTCGAGTTTCCATTGTGCCACCTTTGGCAAAGTACCGCGCCAAGCTCTGCGCCCAATCGCCCCGAGCGGTGATGCTTGCCATGCGGTTTAGGGCAGTCTCGAGTTCAGATGCACTGGCAATGCGGTAAGTGTTTTCATGCAGTACCAATTCAGGTTGAATACGAGGACGTTGATTTGGGGCTTCATCTGGAATACCAATCGTCAGTCCAGCAAACGGCAAAACCCCATGTGGCAACTGGCAAAGGTCTACAATGTCCTCGAGGGCGCTCAGGACGCCACCAATCCAGCAGCCTTGGTAGCCAAGGCACTCGGCGGCGTGCAGCATCGTTTGCCCAGCCAGCACCGCGTCGCCAATGCCAAAATGAATTGCAACCGCACTCCACGAACCAAATTCATAACCTTTATGCTCGAGCAGTAACTGCAAGCGATGCACGTCAGCGCAAATCAAAAAGGCTTCTGGCGCAGAGGCAATATGAGCGTTTTTGGTCAGTTCAGCGATTTTGATTTTGGTGTCACCGCTTAGGCGAATAAAACTGTACATCTGAGCAGTGGCATCGGTGGGCGCATGTTGAGCGCAGTACAGGATTTGCTCGAGATGCCCGTCCTCGAGTGGTTGGGCTTTGTATTTGCGAACTGTGCGGTGCTTTGTAAAAACTTCTAAACGCGGGTCAAGGTTCATGTGGGTAGCCTACCAATAAAAAAGCGCAGCTTTTGAGGGCTGCGCTTGCAATTGCAACGAACTTATTGGTAGTTCCAATTGCCATTACCACAGCCTGTGATTGTCCATGTCAGGGTGTTGGTGTTATCGGTAAATAGAATCGAGCCACTGTTGACCATTTTTGTGGTGCCACATCCGAATTTATCAACTTGGATGCTTCTACCAATAATCTGGAGAGTAGACGAGAACTTGTCAGTGTCAGTGTCAATCTTAAAGTTAAAGGCATTGCGGAAATTGAGTGTGCCGCTGCTAAAGCGATTTAGATTGGTTGCATTTGGTGGGGGGGTGAAATCCAATGAACCATTACTGCTGTACTCGACTGAATCAATAGCGCCATTGATATACTGTTCAGCTTCAAATTTAAAGTTTTGATTGACGGTGTATTTGCCACCCGAACCCACCGAAACCTGAGTGTCAGAATTGGTGCGTAAACCAATCGCATAACCCAAACTTGGGTTGGTGTAAATCCAGGTCAGATTGGTGATGGTCATACGGTAACCACTGGTATCAAGGCTATCGTTGGCATCTTGAATCACGACCCGACCAGTCAGAGATGCACCACTGAAATTGTCATAGGTTGTTGTGCAATCAAAGTTATAATTAAAAGAACTTGGAATTCCATCTTGGTCGGCATCAACAGGTGTTGAAATCGGTCCACAATTTGCACCCGCTTGTGGCTTCAACCCGAATTTGGTACTGATGGCTTGTAGCGCGGCTGAAGTGTTTAATCGGCTACCTTGGGTTTGAATGTTGCTGAACACTTGCTCTAAGTTCTTCGGAGCTTTTGCCAACATTTTCTCGAGTTGTGGGTTTTGACCTGCACCTTGCAGTACAAACTGGCTTGCACTGACAACAGAAATAGGTGCGCCACGCAAAAATTGCGTTGAACTGGCGATGGCTTCTGGGGCAAAATCACGCACAAACGCTTGGGTTTTTGTATCCAATGGGCGCGTGGTTTGGCAACCCGCCAAGACCATTGTAGCTGCCAAAAAGGGCATCAACATTTTGGTATTCATGACTGTATCCTAGCAGAGCGACACAAAATTTCATGAGGAAATAAAAAAGGCTTTGTTTAGCTGTCACTCAGAAAGCGATAGCATCACATCTCGAGCCAGCACACCAATTGGGGTGGTCAGGTATTGCTGGGCAAGGATTTGCAAACGTTTTTTGCCTTCATCTGTCCATGGTTCTAAAACCAAACGTACAAAATCAGCGAATTGACGGGTCGAGGCTTCGTTCATGGCGGGGTCTTGGGCTGTTCCAGAAAGTACTTGCGAAATTGCTTCTTGGTCAACCAGACCTAAGCGCCAACCAGCGTGAACTCGAGCCAGTTTCCAATGCCAATCGGAATCATGAACGTCTTGGGCGGTTAAATCCCAGGCTTTTTGATAATCTCCGAAGGACAAGGCGAGCAGTGCTTGGGTCAATTGAACATAACCAAAGCCATCGGCATGAGGCTCGAGTTTTGGAACTTCTAAGACAAAACCGTCACCAAGCTCGATGGTAATACGTGCTTCCCAAATCCGAGCCACTTGCTCAAGTGAGTGGTCGCGTACTAGCTCGAGTTCTGATCTGGCTTTTTGCAGTTGATTTTGGGCATATAGACACAAGGCGCGATTATAAATGGCGTATTTTTCGATCAACTGAACGCCAATGCGTTTGGAAAGTTTAATGGCTTGGTCAAAGACTTCGATAGCCTCGTCGAATTCCATATTCTGCATTAAAATCAGGGCTTTATTGACATCGAGACTGGCAAGAACCCTGATGTTGCCAACGCCATTGGCAAATTCAGAGGCTTTTTGCCAAGCGACAAAGGCTTCTTCTCTCGAGTTAGACGTGTAATAAGCTGTTCCAAGTTCATTCCAGACAATTGATAACAAATGCAGGTTTTTGGTTCGTTCAGCCACAGAAGTGGCAAAACGTGCAATTTGAATTTTTCGTTTTTTCTGTTTCACCAAAATGGTCAGCACCGAAAGCGCATTGACCAAGTGGTCATCGTTTTGTTCTAACTTGGCACTTTTAACGGCTTCGAGGGCATAAAATCGTGCTTTGTTTGGGTCTTTGTACTCGAGTAGCATTCCAAGCCCGGCACACAGCAGGCTGTACAAAGGCTCACCTGGTTTTGGATCTTGGATGATGGTTAGAGCTGTGTCGTAATCACCCGAAAAACGCATCAGACGAACCAATTCAACTTTGGCTTGTGCAACCAGCAATTCGCTTTGTGGCAGCCACTGGGCATGTTCAATCACATCGCTCCAAAGCGTTTGAGCTTCAGAAATCCGACCCGTGACGTTAAGAACTTCGCCCAGACTGTACTTGCCCTGCATGTGCAGCAGTTGCTGGGCTTCGTTGGCGCTGTTTTCGTTCTCCAAGAACGTCGCTGCCTCGAGCGCAAGACGAAAAGCCCGTTCAGCTTGTGGGTAAGCAAAGGCTGCCTGAGCCTTTAAGCCTGCCTGCATGGCAATTTCCAGTGCTTGAGTGTAATTCTCGGCAGCGAACCAATGCTCAGCAAGCTCGAGGGCTTCGGCTTTGCCGGTGCGTAAG
>JAAFJQ010000108.1 GCA_013298185.1 Deinococcales bacterium | reverse complement strand
CGCTCTTCCGATCTTTAAGCCACTGCGCCCGCGTTCGCCACGATGATAACGCGGATGCTGCCAATCAAAAACATGGTTCTCAGGGTGCGGCATTAAACCAAGCACATTCCCCGCCGCGTTGGTGATCCCCGCAATGCTCGAGAGGCTGCCATTGGGGTTGGCTGGATACTCGTCGCTCGAGTAACGCAAAGCCACTAAGTTATGTTGCTCGAGGTGCGCCAAGGTCGCCTCATCGCACAAGAAACGCCCTTCACCGTGAGCAATTGGGGTATCCATTCCAGCTTCCAAACCAGCCAACCAAAAGCTGCTCGAAGATTGATTCACCTCGAGCGTCACCCAACGGCATTCAAAATGACCTTGAGCGTTATAGGTTAGGGTCGAAGTACGCGGTTCAAAACCACCAGGTAGAACACCAGCTTTCACCAGTGTTTGAAAACCATTGCAAATACCAAGCACAGGTTTACCAGAAGCAACAAAATTCTCGAGCTGCTCACCAAGACCTTCGCGCAAAGCCAGCGCCCACATCACACCAGCGCCGAGGTCATCGCCATAAGAAAAACCACCCGGAACAATTAAAAAACCATAATCCTCGAGTTTACGCTCACCAGCAAACAATTGATTCAGATGCACGATTTCGGGATTGCCACCAGCCAATTCAACCGCCAAAGCCGCGTCATGGTCGCGGTTTGTGCCATTAGCATGAATGATAATGGTTTTGGTTTTCGTTGTGGATATTTTCCCCGCAATCGTAGGGGCAGACCTCTGTGTCTGCCCTGTCTCTGCCGAGGCACTAGGCTTTTGCGAATCGGGCGAGGCAAGCCCCGCCCCTACGGTGGGGTTGGGGGCGAGTTCGTCACGCCATGAAAGCTCGAGGGTTTGAATGTCCACGTCTACAATGTTTTCACCTGCGAGGTACATGGTGAATTGGGCAGGTGCATCATCTAAAGCTTCTTGGACAGCACCAATCAGGGAAAGGGGAATACCCGTAAAAAGCTCCTCGAGTGCGTCGGTGTCTTCGGGGCGCACCTCGAGAATGATTCGCCCTGCGGTTTCACTGAAAGCACAAGTTGTAAAATCAAGGGGTTGAGTGTCTTCGGTGTTCGGCTCGAGGGTCATGAAATCTACTGATGCGCCGAGTCGTCCAGCAAGGCACATTTCGGCGAGGGCAACGGCTAAACCACCTTCGGAGCAATCATGGGCGCTTTGAATCAGACCTGCTTGAATGGCTTGGTGCAGGGCGCGGTAACGCTCGAGTGGGTGCTGCACAGGTTGCGGTACAACACCACCCTCGAGACTGTGCAGCATTGCATAATGGCTTTGACCGAGTTCATCTCGAGTTTCACCAAGCACGTAAATCAGGTTGTCGGCTTGCTTGAAATCCATTGTGACGGTCTTGGTGGCATCGGGCAGAATACCAATCGCACTGATGAGCAGCGTTCCGGGGATGGCGTGTTTATTGCCGTCCTCGTCGGTGTATTCGTTGTACAAACTGTCTTTGCCCGAGACAAACGGCGTACCATACGCCATTGCCGCATCGTAACAGGCTCTCGAGGTCTCGAGGAGGCTACCAAGGCGGTCTGGCAGGGTCGGATTGCCCCAACAAAAATTATCGAGAATAGCGATTTGGTCAGGGTCAGCACCCACACAAACTGCGTTTCGCACGGCTTCATCTATCGCAGCCCACGTCATGGCGTAAGGGTCAGATAAACCAAATTGCGGGCAGATGCCGTTGGAAATCGCAAGGGCTTTTTTGGATTTACCGGGATTGGGGATGATAACGGCTGCATCCGAAGGTCCGTGATTCGCCGCGCCAACAAGGGGTTTGACTGCCGTGCCACCTTTGACTTCATGGTCGAACAGGCGAATGATTTTTTCTCGAGAACGGATGTTGGGATGCGCCAGCAGATTCAGTAAATCCAGTTCAGGGTCTATTTCTCGAGGGTCGCGGGTTTCTAGCGGCGCAATGCGCTGCGCCCCTACGGTGGCTTTTAATTGACGCTGCGGGATGCCGTCGTGCAGAAACTCGAGGTCAAGTTCACCAACGGTTTTTTGATGGTGGGTTAAGACCAATCTTCTCGAGTCAGTAAATTCACCTAGGTTCACCAGTTCAACATCCTGAGCGTCACACAGGGCTTGAAGGCGCGGCAAATTCTCGAGCGGCACACTCAGCACCATGCGTTCTTGAGCTTCGGACAACCAGATTTCCCACGGGCGCAACCCAGGGTATTTCAACAACGCATTCTCGAGGCGGATGTACGCTCCAAGTTCCTTACCCATTTCACCAACCGCGCTCGAGAAACCACCCGCGCCGCAATCGGTCATGGCGGTGTACAAACCACGCGCTCGCAGAATCACTTCCTGCACTTTTTTCTCGGTGATCGGTTGCCCAATTTGCACGCTGGTAGATGCAATTTCAGCCGTGCTGGTGTCCATTTCTAAACTCGAGAAAGTCGCGCCGCGCAGACCATCGCGCCCTGTTCGCCCACCAATCGCAATAATCAAATCGCCTGCTCGAGCCTCGAGTGGTTTGGCATTGGTTTTGGAAGCTGGGAGGATGCCAACGCAACCGCAGTAGACCAGTGGATTGGCGGTGTAGCCATTGTGATACAACACCGCACCGTTGACTGTGGGAATACCCATTTTATTGCCATAATCCTCGATGCCGCGCACCACACCTTCTTGAACTCGCTTAGGGTGCAACACACCGTCTGGCACGGATTCTTGCTCGAGGTTTCCAAAGCACAAAACATCCATGTTGGCAATGGGTTTCGCACCAAGTGCCAACACATCACGAATCACACCACCCACACCTGTATTTGCCCCACCAAAAGGCTCGAGGGCGCTTGGGTGATTATGGGTTTCGACTTTCACCGCCACATCAAAATCATCATCGAATTCAATGATTCCAGCGTTATCCACGAAAGCCGAACGCACCCACGATTTATTCAAATCCTTGGTGGCTTTGGCAATAAAGGTTTTCAGTAAGCCATTCACGACTTCGCCCGTGTTGGCTTCAATTCGCGCCCGAAAGGTTTTATGGACACAATGCTCCGACCACGTTTGAGCAATCATCTCGAGTTCAACATCAGCCGCCGTGCGATCTTCATTTTCGTAATAGGCTTTCACGGCTTGCATCTCGAGCAAATCAAGAGCCAAACGGCGTTCCTTAGAAACCTCTAGCAAGCGCGAGTCGGTTGCGCCACGCAAATCAGTGTACTCAACGGCTGCACTCGAGAGGTTAGCATGTTCAACAAAAGGCGGGGTGATTTCTTGATTCAGTGCAAAGCGTTCAATCACTTCATTGGCACGTTCATGAGCTAACACTTTTAATTGCTCGAGTGTCAGTTCTTCGGTGTACTCAAAGCGCTCGCCAGTGGCAGTAGCCTCGAGCGGAATGCCGAGAACTCGAGCCGCCTCGAGGAGGCTATCGGCGGCGGAATCGGTCACACCAGCTTGGAGGGTAAGTTCAAAAAAGGCGCGGGAAGGGTTGGGCGAGGCAAGCTCCGCCCCTACGGTTTGGACGGTAAAGGATTCGGTTACGGGGTCGCAGAGGGCTTCACGGCAGAGGCGTTCAGCCGATGCTTGCTCGAGGTTTGGGGCTTTGATGAAATACAATCTCGAACGGTTGATCTCGAGGTTATTGTGATTGCGGATTTCGATTCGGTATGTGGACATTTTTCCTCCAATGGATGTCTCTCGAGGACATCAGTGATTGGGCGCGTGCTGCACGAGGCAAACACATGATTCGCCCTTACGTTTTTATGAATTCCTGTTCAGAACCTAAAAATTCGGTCTCGAGTCTTTCTCTTTCAAATTGCCAGACAAGACTCTTATGCACCAATGATTTTGCTTGGTGTAGCTCCAATTTCATTATTTTTCTCACTACAGCAATTGATTGAACGTAGTTGAAGCCCCGTTCACGTAAAACTTGTAAAATAAATTCTTCTGTTGCACCTTTTTGATACATTTCTTTAACCAATTCTTCTGTGCGGTGTGGCATGATTCGTTGCAATACTGTTCTTGTTGCTTCGACAATAATTTCGTGTTCTGCACTATGCACTCGAGCCGCGAAAGTCTCGAGCGTATCACCTGCAAAAAATGGCACTTCTTTAGTCACAATGGCTTCACCTGCGTCCAATTCTGGAATCACATGATGCACCATACAACCCGACCTCGAGATTTCACCGCGCTGCCACGCAGCAAAAGCATCTTCAATCGCATGAGCGCCAGCAAATTCATTGGGTAAGGCAGGGTGCAAATTGATGATTCGTCCAAGAAACGTTTGGCACAACGCACCAGAATCAATGTGCATCCAACCTGCTAAAATAAGCAAATCGGGATTGTGCTTCTCGAGGGTTTTTGCCAAATCAGCATCGTATTCTTCCCTTGATTTACCAGCATCTTTATAAGGTTTTAAGGGAAAGTACAACGTGGGAATGCCAGCGTTCTTGGCTCGATCTAAACCAAAAGCAGCTTTGCGATTCGAGACAACCAATGCAATTTCCGCCTCGAGTGTACTGTTCTGCACGGCATCCATCAGGGCTTTGAGGTTTGTTCCAGAACCAGAAATCAGGACGATAATTCTGGGTTTCATTGAATAGTCCAATCCTCGAGTTGTAAATTGGGGACCCTCGAGAATTCACCAAAATTTCCCGTAACACAAACCAAACCTCGAGCTAAGGCTGTCCCTGCAATCATCGAATCAAGTTTACCGATTGGTTTGGCTTGTTTTTGATGACGATTGGTTTCTAAATACACTCGGATAGACACGGTTTCCAAGGCATCAGATGCTTCGTATGGGATGGCTTGAATCTCTCGAATCAGTGTTCTGGTGCGACTGATGACCATTTTTCCCATCTGAGGATTGCGTTCAATTCCAAATTCAAGTTCCATCAGGGTAATGCAACTCATGGCGAGTTGATTGGCTGGCACAGCGTTTAATTTTCGTACAACAATTTCATCGCTTTTGGCGTATAAACTAATGATATTGGTGTCAAGAAGGTATTTGGTCATGAAGGCACTTCGTCAAAGACACTTCGACCATCATCCAAGTCATCTTCTCGAGCAAAAGGATCAGGTTCGTTTCGGGCATTGGGATTGTATGGTTGGGCAAAGATCTCAGCCATTTCTTTTGACCAACCCAATTCCAAAGCAAGTCGTTGCTCAGGCGAGTATGACTGCCATTCTTCATCCGAGATTGTTGATGAAACAACCTCTGGAATCACCTGAATCATCTCCCCGTTCGGTGGAAAAGTGATGATTTTACCTTGCCGAACCGCGAGAATAGAATCCTGTACGGCGCTTTGGAATTCACTGATGGTCATGGTTTTCATGCTTCACCTCTTAGCGTTCAGTCTAGCGAATTTCATCCACCAAGTCAGCCGCTAAACCCACATACGTCTCGGGACGCATCTCGAGGAGGCGGTTCTTATCGGTGTCTGGAATCTCGAGGCTTTGAATAAAAGCTCGCATCGATGCAGCGTCCACATGTTCACCTCGGGTCAGGTCTTTCATGCGCTCATAGCCGTTTGGCACGTTATATTTTCGCATCACGGTTTGAATCGGTTCAGCAAGAAGCATCCATTCATGCTCGAGATCAGCCGCAATTCGCACTTTATTCACCTCGAGTTTGGCAATACCCGCTTTTAAGCTCGAGAAGGCAATCATCGTGTGCGCCAAGCCCACGCCGATATTCCGCAGGGCGCTCGAGTCGGACAGGTCACGCTGCAACCTCGAGACCTCGAGTTTAGAAGCCAGATGCCCAAAAGTAGCATTTGCCATGCCGAGGTTGGCTTCGGCGTTTTCAAAATCTATTGGGTTGACTTTGTGCGGCATGGTGCTGCTGCCAATTTCACCCGCCACAACACGTTGCTTAAAATAACCAAGGCTGATGTACTGCCAAATATCTTGGGCAAAACCAAGGGTGATTGAATTAAAACGCATCAGTGTATGGAAAACCTCGGCAATAAAATCATGTGATTCAATTTGCGTGGTCAGGGGGTTGTACGTCAACCCCAAACTGCCCACAAAAGCCTTTGCCATGTTGCGCCAATCAGCATCGGGGTATGCGCTGGTGTGTGCGTTAAAATTGCCCACAGCGCCAGCGAATTTGCCAAGGTATTCTTGTGCCTCGAGTTGCTTGTATTGTCGTTGCCAACGATACACAAACACTGCCAGTTCCTTACCGAGTGTGGTTGGGCTGGCAGGTTGCCCGTGGGTTCGCGCCATCATCGGCAAAGACTTGTGCAGTTCAGCCAAACTCGAGACGGCAGTCATCACCTCGAGGAGAAGCGGTTGGAGTTGGGTTTTTAGTGCATCGCGCAGTATCATCGCATAAGCAAGGTTATTAATATCCTCAGACGTACAAGCGAAATGCACAAATTCCCCAACATCCTCGAGACTCGAGCCTTTGAATTTCTCGCGGATGAAGTATTCAACTGCCTTCACATCATGACGGGTGGTGCGTTCAATTTCCTTAATGCGTTCAGCGTCAGACACTGAAAAATTGGTTTTTAGATTCTCGAGCAATTGTATTTCTGAGGGCGTTAAAACCCGAATTTCCTCGAGTTTGGCATTGGTTAAAAATTGTAACCACTCGAGTTCAACAATCACACGATACTTCATCAAAGCAAACTCAGAAACAAAATCCTCGAGCGGCTTGGTGACTCGAGCATAACGCCCGTCAATTGGAGAAATACTTTTGATGCTCATGCGAACCTCGAGAACAAGTTTTTAGTGGGAATTTGAAATGAAAAATATTGTGGGGCAGGGCGATGACAAGCGACCCAGCCCGTCAGGTGCATCTTTTGGGTCAAGACAGCATCGCCCCTACAAAAAACCATTTTCAAACCATCCATAACCCGTAGGGGCGAACCTTGTGTTCGCCCTGTAACCAATAATTTCGTTACATTCCTCGAGACGAATGGTTTTAACCTTTGAATTTTATTCCCAGCAGGGCGGACATGGGAGTCCGCCCCTACGGAATGCACACCTATTTTCATTGCAGCACCACACTTTCGGCAACTCGAGGAATGATTTCCCCAATCAGGTACACGTCATCACCTAAAATCTCGAGGGCTTCTACAAGTTGATCTTCAGGTATCACCACGGTCATGCCAATACCCATGTTGAAGGCGTGGTAGGCATCGTGTTCGCTTAGGCTTGCCCGCTCGAGAATCAGCTTAAAAATGCTTGGTATGCGCCATGTGCCGCGTTTTATCCATGCGGTTTTGTCCTTTGGCAAGGTGCGTGGAATGTTATCCCAAAGTCCGCCACCTGTTATGTGCGCCATGGCTCGAATGTCAATGCCAGCTTCTTGTAGCGCGTTCACATGGTCTAAGTACGAACGGTGCGGCAGCAGCAACGCTTCGCCAATGGTCATGCCTTGCAGGTCGGCTCGAGGTTTGTTCCAAGCCAGTCCTGCCAATGTTTTCCGTGCGAGGCTGTAACCATTGGTGTGCAACCCACTCGAGGGCAGGGCGAGGATGCAATCACCAATTTCAACTCGAGTGCCGTCTATGAGTTTATGATGCTCGAGCGCACCGACCATTGTGCCTGCCACATCAGATTCACCGTTTTTGTATACCCCGGGCATTTCGGCGGTTTCGCCACCAAGAATCACGCAACCCGCCGCGCGGCAGGCTTCTGCCATGCTCGAGACAATCGTGGCAACCCATTCGGCTTTGAGTTTATTGGCAGCAATATAATCAAGAAAAAACAAGGGTTTTGCGCCTTGTACAAGAATATCGTTGATGCCATGATTGACAATATCCGCACCAATCCCAGTCCAATCGTTCACTTTGGCTGCGACCATTGTTTTTGTTCCTACACCATCGGTACTGGCGACCAACAACGGGCGCTGCATGTCTTTGAGACTCGAGATGTCGAATACCCCACCGAACGCCCCGACCCCTGCCACCACTCGAGCATTGTGCGTTGAGCGAACCGCGTCTTTCATCAATGCCACGGCTCGAGTTCCCTCAGCGATGTTCACACCAGCTTGTGCATAAGCATCGGCGGGGTTGGGCGAGGCAAGCCCCGCCCCTACGGTTTGGGGTTTTCCAATATCGGTGCGGTAATGGGCTTTTTCAAAAGTAATTTTGGCAACTCCCGCATACGCTTTTTTCAGCGCTGCCTCGAGACTTTTCCCTGTGGCACTGACGCTCAAAACCCGTCCACCGCTCGAGACTATACTTTCCTCTTTTCTCTTTTCTCTTTTCTCTTTCTTTGTCCCCGCATGAAACACCATCACGTCTCGTCCAACATCCCCTAGACCATGAATTTCAAAACCTGTTTCGTATTCTGACGGGTAGCCACCGCTTGCCATGACCACCGTGGCGCATGATTCGTTTTTCCAAATCGGCTCGAGGTCAGCCAGTGTGCCATCTATGCAAGCGTCTATAATCTCGAGCAAATCCGTCTCGAGGAGGGGCAGCAGCACTTGGGTTTCGGGATCGCCAAATCGGGCGTTGAACTCGAGGACGCTGATGCCATTTTCAGTCAGCATGATGCCGGGGTACAGCACGCCTTTGAATGGTTCACCTCGAGCTGCCATGCCCTCGAGAATGGGTTGTACTACCTTCAGTCGGATTTCCTCGAGCAGTTCTGGACTGATGTCTGGGGTTGGGGCGTATGCGCCCATACCGCCTGTGTTCAGCCCATAATCGCCATCCAGAGCGCGTTTATGATCCCTTGCGGGTGGCATCATTCGGGCTACTTTGCCATCACAAAAGCATAATGCGCTGACTTCACGCCCTGATAAGCGCTGTTCAATCACCACGGTTTGACCAGCCGCACCAAAAGCACCGCTAAACATTTGCTCTAAGGCAGCCTCGGCTTCAAATAAGTCATCGCAAATCAGCACGCCTTTACCGAGGGCTAAGCCGTCGGCTTTAATCACAAAGCCTTCAGTGGGAAATGGATTGTCGCGCACAACTTCTAAGCCATCATCAAAGTTGTGGCAAATCGCAAAATCAGCCGTTGGCACGTTGCACAAGCGCATCATGGTTTTGGCAAAGCCCTTGCTCCACTCGAGTTTCGAGGCGGCTTGGGTTGCACCAAAAACCCGCAGCCCTGCCGCTTCAAAGGCATCCACAATGCCAGCCGCCAGTGGGTCGTCAGGTCCAATAATGGTTAGGTCTATCTGTTTTGAAATTGCAAACTCGAGCAGCGCAGGAATATCCGTGGCTTTGATTGGCACATTCTCGAGTTTCGGGTGAGATGCTGTGCCGCCATTACCGGGGGCAACGAAGACTTTCCCCGCTTGAGGGCTTTGTAAGACCTTCCATGCAATCGCGTGTTCGCGTCCGCCGCCGCCGACAATCAGGATATTCATTTTTGACCTCGTTCAAAGGCGCAATGGGCTGCATCCACAGACATTAAGTTAAGGGGTTTTCTAGACGACAGTATCGAAAAAACACAATGCCTCACGTACTCCCCCTCGCTTCGCTCGACCCCTCAACGAGGGGTTCTGGTGTTAAGAATTTGGCTTCTTTACACCATAAACGCAAACGAAAATCAACCCTGAATAACCCTCTCCCGCGTTTGCGCGGTGAGAGGGTAGCGAGCCTAAGCGAGCTGGGAGAGGGTTGGCTGTTGTGTTCGTACAATCCCTTCTTAAAGCATGGGTTTTTGTTGTTCTGGAAAGTAAATTCCTTCAAAACAATACAAATAGGAACGCATCCCATCGTATCTTTACAGGTTATTTTGACAAGTTCAGATTGTTGTTCTATTCTTTTCTTGTAAGCCCCGAATGTCCCTCTGGCGCTGAAAATGCGTTTACGGCTTCGGGGCAGCGTATTTTTTCGGCTCATCTTAAGCCCCCTCAAACACGTTTTTATCTCGAGTTTCATTGAATAACCATTCAGGTATTTTCAGTGGGTATTTGCCTGTCATGCAAGCATAACAATGTCCTGTGTCGGCTTTTGGCGTGTCGGTGTTGCTGATGGCTGCCCGTAAGCCTTCCTCTGAGATGTACGCCAGACTATCCGCCCCAATATGCGCTCTGATTTCCTCGAGACTGCGGTTATGGGCAATCAATTGCCCTCTGGTTGCCATGTCCACGCCCATGAAGCACGGGTGGCGAATCGGTGGACATGCCACGCGCAGATGTACCTCGAGCGCTCCAGCGTCGCGCAGGAGTTTCACAAGGGGTCCTGAAGTCGTGCCACGCACGATGCTGTCATCTATCAAAACAACCCGTTTGCCCTCGAGGTTGGCACGAAGTGGGTTGTATTTGAGTTGCATTCCAACCTCGCGCAAACTCTGGTCTGGGGTGATAAAGGTTCGCCCGATGTAACGGTTTTTAATCAGTCCTTCGGTGTAGGGAATGCCGCTTTCCAAACTGTACCCGATGCCGTGTGGTGTGGCGCTGTCTGGCACGGCAACAACCACATCAGCTTCGACTGGGGATTCCTTGGCTAGTCTGCGCCCAATGCGTTGGCGCACATCGTGAACCACATTGCCCTCGAGGTTGGTATCTGGTCGGGCAAAGTACACATATTCAAAGCTGCACATCGCCAGTTGCTTGGTATGCTCGAGGCGCAAACTGGTGACACCGCGCTGGTCTATGCGGATAATCTCGCCTGGTTCGATGTCGCGCACAAAGGTTGCGCCGATGGTGTTCAAGGCGCAGCTTTCCGAGGCAAAAACCCAACCGCCCTCGAGTTTGCCAAGGCACAACGGACGCAGTCCTTGAGGGTCGCGCACGCCGTAAATGGCATCTTTGGTCAGCACCCCAAGGGTGTATGCGCCTTCGGCTTCGAGCATAAAGCTAATCAGTTGTGATTGCCAAAAGTCTATGTCTTTGATGTTGACACTCGAGCCATCCTCGGTTTTGACTCGAGTGGTTTCAAAGCCGCTGAGTTGGGTTGGCACGGCGAGCATATAAGTCAGCACTTCAGAATCGGAGGTGCTGGATAAACCGCCGCCGCGCTCGAGCAGACGCTTTCGCAGGGTGTGGGCGTTGGTCAGGTTGCCGTTGTGGGCTACGGATAATGGACCGTGCAGGGTTTCGATCAAGTACGGCTGAGCGTTTTTCACATGACTCGAGCCTGTGGTGCTATAACGGGTGTGTCCAATGGCGTGCGTGCCTTGAAGATAGCTCAGGTGTTCTTCCTTAAAGACCTGAGAAACCAAACCCATGTCCTTATGGATTTTGGCGGTTTGCCCGTCGGAACTGACAATCCCAGCGCTCTCTTGTCCTCGGTGTTGTAGGGCATACAAGGCAAAAAAACTCAGGCGAGGCACATCTCGAGTCGGGGCATAGACCGCAAAAACCCCGCATTCTTCGTGTGGTTTATCGTCAAAGGTGTTCATCCGTGAAGCCTCGAGGGGTGGGTTCTCACGTTTTGACAGTCTTTCAAAAAAATGGGAACGGGTCAAGGCTATTTCCGCCCATGAATTTGGACTCAGCCAATTTATAGCCTAAAACAAAAACTCGAGCCTCGAGAAAGGTTTTGCCCTTCGCATGATGCCCTTGCAGGTGCTTGTTATGATGCTTTTGTAAAGAGGTGAGTCATGACCATTGCACCCGCAGTCAAACAACGTTCTCGAGTCAGTCTTGTGCTTGGCTTGCTGGTGTTATTGCTGCTATGCTGCGTTGTCTCACTTGGTTTTGGCTTGGTGCGCTTTACTCCGCTCGAGGTTCTGCAAGCCACTTTTTCTGCTCAAACCAGTCTCGAGGCTCGAGTAATTCAGGAGTTACGCTTGCCGCGAATTGTCATGGCGGTGTTGGCTGGTGCATTCTTTGCTGTTTCTGGTGCAATGCTCCAAGGTGTGGTTCGCAATCCGCTCGCCAGCCCAGATCTGGTTGGCGTTGGGGCTGGCGCAGGGGTTTTTGCGGTGATTACCCTGATTTTACTGCCAACATCGCCAAGTTGGTTGTTACCTGTCGGAGCGTTTGTTGGTGCTTGGCTCGCGTTTGGCTTGGTGCTGTGGCTGGCGCAAAGAGGCGGCGAACTAAACCCGATGCGTTTAGCCTTGATTGGCATTGCTGTCGGCGCAGCACTTGGAGCGGTGCAACAACTGATTTTGCTTCGCGCTCCTGATGAAATTTCTCGAGCCTTACTTTTTTTGATTGGCACGGTGTACGGCGCGGATTGGTCTCGAGTGCTTGGCTTGTTGCCGTGGCTGTGGCTGCTGCCTGTGGCGTGGGTGTTATCGCACAAACTGGATGTGCTGGCTTTTTCCGACGATGTCTCGAGCGGCTTGGGAATGCGTTTAGGTTTAACTCGAGTGGTGTGCATGAGCGTCGCAGTTGGCTTAGCGGCGGCAGCTGTGAGTGGCGTGGGCATACTTGGTTTTGTCGGATTGCTTGCGCCTCATGCCGCGCGATTATTGGTTGGCTCGAGTCACGCGGTTGTGCTGCCTGTCAGTGCTTTGCTTGGTGCAATTTTGGTAGTGTTGGCGGATGCTTTGGGGCGTGGTTTGCTGACCGCGCAAGAATTACCTGCGGGTGTTTTTACAACCTTGCTTGGAGCGCCGTATTTCTTATGGCTGATGTGGCGAACAGGCAGGCTCAAATGAGCGCGATGAACCTCGAGCCGCAGGGCGCTACCAACCTCGAGCCGCAGGGCGTTGCGAACCTCGAGACGCAGGGCGCTGCGAACCTCGAGACGAAAAACCTCAGCCTTGGTTACGAACAGAAAATCGTGATTTCAGAATTGAATCTGGGTTTTCCAGTTGGTCAAATCAGTTCAATTATTGGCAGCAATGGCTGTGGCAAAACCACCTTGCTGCGCTCCTTGGCTCGGCTTTTGAAACCCAAAACTGGTGCGGTGCTGCTCGAGGGC
>JAAFJQ010000107.1 GCA_013298185.1 Deinococcales bacterium | reverse complement strand
CCCGCCTTATGTGTACCTCGTCAGTATGATCATGCTTGGCGCTGGCGCAATCTGGCACTGGATGTTCATGGCAGGCGAACGCAAGAAACGCATGAAACTCGAGCGGGAAAAAGCAGCCAAAGCTGCGGCTGTAGCTGCTGCCAGTGTTGCTCCACAAGCTGCTGATTGAGGAGAATAGAGGAAAGGTTAAAGAAGAAAGAGAAAAGAGAGGTAGGGTGGGCTTTGCCCACATCATGCACCAAAACCGGTAGGCAGAGCCTACCCTACGCAAAACCTTTGACCTTTTATCCTTTTCACCCTAAAAGCCCATAGCTCATAGCCCATCTCCAAAAGGATGCAAACATGAAAGGAAGCACTTGGCTCGTCACCCTCGTCACATTCGTGGCTGGCATCCTTGTTTTCTCGAGTGGCTACGGTGAAACTGTGCGTTACCTCGAGCGACCAACTTGGACGGGACTCGCCATGATTGGCTTTTGGCTGGTGGTGCTGCTGTTTTTGGTGGCAACACTGGGCTTTATCATGTATGCGGTGGATCGTAAAGCTGGGAATGTTCGGGTGAAAATTGCTCTTTTTGAGCGTTTATTAGGTTATGACAAAGATGCAGTGCTGCCCGAATCTCGAGAACAAACAACAACCAACAAGGAGAACACATGAAGACAATCATCGCCATCGTGCTGGTGTTAGGAGCGCTAGGACTTGCGCCGCTGACCATTGGTGCGTTCGCGCACGCCAACCCTGATTTTGGAACGGTGGACACCACCCTGATTTCCGAAAATCCGTATATCGTCCGTGATGACGGCGCACCAGATTTCCCTGCTATTTTTGTGAGTTTGGTTAAGTTCATCCGCGATACCGAAGGCGCAATTTCGGGTGCGTTTTTGCCGAACCTCAAATCCTTTCCATTTGAACGTGGTTTTGCATATATGGGTTTGACTGTGTTGCTCACCGCTATTGCTTCGGCATTATTGGCAGATACACGCAGCCAAACCCTAACCCGTCCCGGAAAAAGGAAGGTGGCGTAAATGGCAGGTTACAGCGCAGACCAAGCTCCATCCCCTCGAGATAAGGGTTTTGACTCGGGCTTGGATAAAATCCACCAAGCAGTGGTTTCCATTGACAAAGCCATCAACAAAGTCATTCCCGAGGAGTTCAACCCGTTCTACTACTTGGGTGGTATCACCAATGTGTTGTGGGTGTTGCTTGTGCCATCAGGGATTTTCCTGTGGTTTTACTACAAGCCCACCACTGCCGAAGCCTTCTCGAGCGTGGATTATTTAACGGTTCAAGTGTTTTTCGGTGGTGTGATTCGTGGTATTCACCGTTACGCGGGTAACGGTATGATTCTGCTTGCCATTCTGCACATGCTGCGGAATTTCTTCACAGATCGCTACCGTGGCTTCCGCGACATTCCATGGGTTTCTGGCGTGATTCTCTTGTTCCTCACCGGCTTCATTGGTTTGACTGGTTACTTGCTGGTTTGGGATCAACGCGCTTTAGTCATTACTGAAGCACTGGTACAAATCCTCAAGAGCTTTGACTTGGTGATTGCTGGATTTGGAACTTGGATGGCTCGAGGCTTGCTTGGTGGCGACGAACCCAATAACCTGACGCTGGCTCGGATGTTGTTCTTGCATGTTGGTCCTGCGGTGATGGTGTTCTTCTTCCTTTGGGTTCACTACTTGCGCTTGCACCGTCCAAAGATTTGGCCTCCAGCTTTCGTCACCCTTTTGACCATTGGCGTGGTGCTGCTCGCAGCTGGTTTGTTGCCCCTTGAGAAAACCCTGCCAGCCACAACCCCCATCGTTGCTGGACAACCAGACATTGTGTACGATATTTTCTACCTCTTGCCTGTGCTGGCACTCTCGAGCATCAGCGCTCCTTGGATTTTGGCGTTGCTGCTGCTGATGTTTGCTGGTTTGATGATTTTGCCTTGGTTGCCTGCCAAAAAGCACCGCTATGTGAATGTCGCAACTGTAACCCCAGAAAACTGCACGGGCTGCCAACTCTGTGCGATTGACTGCCCATTCGATGCGATTGTGATGGTTCCGGGTGCGAACCCCAACCCGCGTTACACTGAGTTGGCAGTGGTCAATGACGATAAGTGCGCCGAGTGCGGCATTTGTGTTGGCGCTTGTCCATTCCATGCAATCAACCTTCCTCTGATGGACGAATACGCAATCCGCGATAAGGTGGTGGCATTACTTAAATGACTTCCGTATCTGATACCTCCCAACCGAATGTCTTAGCTGCCAATGGCAAACCCAAAATCCTTGGCTTTGTCTGCGAATGGAGCTTAGGACGCACCGACCACATCCACGAAGATGGCACGGTCAAAGGCATGGAACACATCAAAACCATCAAGATTCCCTGCTCTGGTTTTGTCAAAACCGAATGGGTCACGGTTGCTTTTGAAAACGGCGCTCAAGGCGTGTTTGTGCTGGGCTGTCCACTAGGCGATTGCCACTTCAATGAAGGTAATTTCATCATCAACGGACGACTCGAGCAGCATGTCGGGCGTATGGTTAACCGTAAAGTCATAGACGATTCTGGACGAGTGGCTGAATTGTACCTGGGCGCAACCGGTAACAACGATTTCTTTGGGCAGCTCGAGGACTTCACCAAGTACATTGCTGATATGCCACCACTGGTTGTCGCAGCCAAGAAACCCCGTGCTGCTGCTGGGAAAAAGGAGTGAGCGAAGATGGAAGAACGCACCTCTGATGGAAAAATTCTCGAGACGGCTGGCGAATCGGTTCTGACTGTTCGCCCTGAACTCGAGCAGGTTGGTACGGCTGAAAAGGACGCTCGAGGCGTGGGTTACATCATGAATTGGGTCAGCCTGATTTTGCTGTTTGTGATTTCAATGATTGCGATAGCATGGTTTGGTCCGTTTAGTGAAGTGTAGAGCTAATAACTCAGGTATGAACTCTGGAACTGTTTTCACACCTGAATAAAGAGTTAGAATATAGAGGCGATTCCAACTGGGTCGCCTTTTCCTATGGCACGCTCAACCCCGATTCACTCAGAATTTAACCGTCCACTCCCAGATGTGGACAGTTCTCGTATGAGCCAAATTGAAGTGGTTTCGATTTCCTCTTATATTCAACTCGAGAAAGCCCGTTGGCGTGGGCAGCGCGTGTTGGTCAAGCGCTTAAAAACCTCAGCCCGTAACAACTCAGATATTCTCGAGCGGTTCGAGCGCGAAGCTGATGTTCTCGAGCGATTAGACCACCCAAACATCCCGCCTTTGGTGCATCGAGATACAGGTTTATTGATGCGCCGCTTTATTGAAGGAAACACGCTGTATCATTACCTCGAGCGTTCAACCATAGACTTGCGCTCGACACTACACATTGCAAGGGGGCTGCTGGCAGCACTGGTGCATTCACATGTGCGAGAAATCCTGCATCTCGATGTCAAACCCGCTAATATTTTGTTATCAGCAGATCGCAAAGTGCATTTGATTGATTTTGGCAGCGCCAAAGACTTAACACTGGACAGCATCACCCACCAAGAAGCTCGGCTTGGTACACCGCACTATATGGCACCAGAGCAGTTCAAGGGAGTGCGCGATGACCAGCGCTCCGATGTGTATAGCGTTGGCGCAGTGATGTACGAATGCCTGATGGGATTCCCACCGCACAAAGACCCATTCACATGGCTGGCAGGGCGCGGCAGTATGCCCAAAGCCATGCCCGAGAACAAAGAAATCTCGAGTATCATTTGGAAAGCCATTCAGCGCAACCCAGACAATCGGTATGACGAAGCACTGGACATGCTTGAAGCACTCGAGGCAATCAACGACTGAGGAAACGATTTTGTGCTGTGAACAACGAAGTTTCAGTGCCTTGAGAGGTTGTTTTTTTGACCCTATGCTAGACTTAAATCTCAGGAGGTCAGCATGAAAATATGGTATCTATCGGTGGCATTGTTGCTGAGCAGCTGCGGTTTACTTGGTGGGCTTGTCCCAGACCAAGAACTCCAAGGGGACGCACTTGGGTTGGATAACCAAACTTCGGACACCACTTTAGGCACGTTAGCAGCCACGCCAATACGCTTACAAGCCGTAGGCGCTTCGGGGGTTGCCAGTGGAACATTTGATGACCTCGAGCCATTGCCAGCCAATACGCCCATACCTGCGTCATTTGCAGTGACACCACGACTCAAACGCATGGCATTCTTGGGCATGGGTTGTACTGCCAATGCTGCCAGTTACGACATTACGTTTGGCAAAATCAAATTGAAACTCAAAGACCGCATTGGTCAACCGAACCAACGCAATTATGAACTCGAGAACACCGAATCTGTGGTGATTACATTCACCAAACAAGGCAACGAGTACGTGCCGAGCAGCAGCGGATTTATGTCAGCTGCTACAGCGTTTGCAATTATTTGGTCGCAAATTGCTGAAATCGTGACCAAAGAAAATGGTGTTAATACGCCAAACACAGGTGAATTAAGTTATCAAGTCAGCAGCAACGACAACAGCCTGAACAATTGCACTTTGCGCCTGACATTTGGCGCGGCAAAAGGGACAATCAAGTTTAAGTAAGTGGATCAGAAGAATTCGTCGAGCATTTGGTAATACTCAAGTTTATCTGGATCGAGCGTCATGCCGTAGGCTTCGATAAAAACATTTGATAAGCCATGAAAATGTGGGTTTAACTCGTGTTCAAAACTGCGAATCATCAGGGCTAAGTCTTGGTGACGGTCAGCCATTCCAGCCCGTCCAAGGTCAATGAATCCAGTCACGCGGTTCCCCTGCAAAATGATATTCGGCAAGCAAAAATCACCGTGGGTTAAGACAAGGTCTTCGTGCTTAGGTCGGGTTTGATGTAACTGCTCGAGCAGCACTGCGGCGGGAATGCCAAGGCGTTTATCGTCAAAATCAGTTTCGTCCACCTCACCACGCTCAAGGTTATGTTGGGCTTGGGGCAGTACAACCTCGAGACGACGGTCAAATGGACAAGTGCCGATGTTAGTGCTGTGCAACATCTTGAGGCTCTGGGCAAGCGCAACTACGGTTTCTCGAGGTTCGAGGCTTTGGCTTGCATCTGTGCCTTGCAGGGCTTGGGTGACAAGAAAAGCTGTTCTGTCATGCTCGAGGTGTGCAATTCGTTTGGGAACAGGCAGCGCTTGATGACCAAACCATGTTAAGCGCTCGGCTTCGGCTCGGATGGCTTGGGTGTTCTGATCAGCTTTGACAAACCAAGTCTCCAAATCTCGAGTACAGCGCCAAACACCAGCTCCAGAATGTCCGATATTGATTTTTTCAAAGACAAACCCCTCGAGAAGTTGCTCGAGGGGCGTTAAAACCTTGGGAATCATGGGCTTCACTTGGCGTATTCAACCGAACGCATTTCGCGCACCACCGTGACTTGAACTTGCCCGGGGTATTCCATGTCCTGCTCGATGCGCCCCGCGATTTCTCGAGCCAGCATCGTGGCTTTGCTATCGGATACCTTATCGGGTTGAACAATCACGCGCACTTCACGCCCTGCTTGAATGGCGAAGGCATTTTCCACACCGGGAAAGGATACGGCGATGGTCTCGAGTTGCTGCAAGCGTTTGACATACGTTTCCAAGTCTTCGCGCCTTGCGCCTGGGCGAGCGGCTGAAATCGCATCGGCAGCGGCAGCCAAAACACTGTAGACCGATTCGCCATTTTCAGGGTCGTGGTGATGGGCAATCGCATCAATCACTTCAAACGGCTCACCAAATCGCTTTGCTAGGGTGATGCCAATGTCAACGTGTGTGCCTTCGATTTCACGGTCAATGCTCTTACCGACATCGTGCAGCAAACCAGCTCGACGCGCCATGACTGCATCCAAGCCAAGCTCGGCTGCCATGATGCCACACAGGTGAGCGACTTGAATGCTGTGCTTCAAGACATTTTGTGCATAACTGGTGCGAAAGTGCATCCGCCCCATCAGTTGCAACAAACCGGGTTTCAGACCGACTACATTGGCTTCGATGGCGGCTTCTTCGCCACGCTCGAGGATGTAGGTCTTCATTTCATCTTGGGCTTTTTGCACCACTTCTTCGATACGGGTTGGATGGATGCGACCATCACCGACCAACTGCTCGAGGGCTTTGACGGCGACCTCACGGCGGATTGGGTTAAAGCTGCTTAGAATCACGGCTTCGGGTGTGTCATCAATAATCAAATCCACACCAGTCAAGGCTTCAAAAGCACGGATGTTCCGCCCTTCACGCCCAATGATTCTTCCTTTCATGGCATCGGACGGAATTGGCACGACGCTCACACTAATCTGCGCTGTGGTTTCTGAGGCGCTGCGCTGAATGGCTTGGGCAATGATGCTCTGCGATTGGCGCTTGACCTCGAGATTCACTCGATTCATCATGGTGCGAATCCGCACGACTTTTTCTTCCTCGAGTTCGTCATCTAATTTCTCGAGAATTTGCTTGGCGGCATCCTCACGGGTCAGTTGAGCCACTTCATAGAGCTTGAGTTCAGATTCATGAATTTTCTGCTCGAGCGTGGTTTGCAGCTCACCGTTGCGTTTTTTATCAGCTTCAAGACTCTCTTCCAACTGATCGAGTTTGGCGGCTCGAGTATCCAATTGTTCACCGCGCCTCGAGATACGCTCACCCTCGAGTCGAAGTTCCTCACGCTCCGAGCGCAAGCCATCACGTTCGGATTTGAGGGCATCTCGATCCGCCTTAACGGTTTCACGATCCGTCTTGATGTTCTCGCGTTCACGGCTGGCTTCGGCTTCAAAACGGGTTTTGAGATCGGTTTCTAACCTGTTCTGAAATGCCAGCGCTTCGTCTCGAGCGCGAAGTTCAGCATCTTGCTTAATCCGAACGGCATCGGACTCAGCTTGGGACTTAAGGGTGGTGGCTTGGGTTTTAACTGCTTCGGCTTCACGTCGGATGGATTCTGCTTCGCGTTGCGCCGCATCGCGGATGTCCGCGTCGGCACGATCTCGGCTCTCCAAGATGCGCTTATGGTTCGCATTGAGAGATTGAACAAAGAAAAAAGCGATAACAGCCCCGACAGAAAGACCAATAAGCAGACCGATAATAGTCTGATCCATGATGTCTCCTTGTGGGAATAAACAGCCATTTGGCTGAAAGTAATACTTTGCATAACTTTTAGGATTTTCTCCTTGTCAGCACAATATCATCTCGAGCCTTGTTTACGCTATCGGGTTGGGTTACGGTGTTGCGAGATAAAACTTGTCGTTTTGCTCAAAAACCCCAAGAAATTTGGTTTTCTTGGGGTCGTATCCATTTTGATTTGGTCTTGAATGAAAATAATTGCCCAAAAGCGACATGGTTCAAATCTCCTCTAATCTGCTCTGTACCGCACCAGATGCTCTTTGTACCCACCATCGGCGTATAGTGTTGTGCCAGTCACGTAACTCGAGGCATTAGAAGCCAGAAAAATTGCGGGTCCAATCATTTCAGAAGTTTGTGCCACCCGCCCAAGGGGTATCCACTCGGCGAATTTATCGTGTCCGATTTTTTTGATCACTTCGCGGTTGATGTCGGTTTCGACAGCGCCGGGCGCAAAGTTATTGACCCGAATGCCAAAGCCCGCCAGTTCTATTGCCATGACTTTGCTCGCCATGGCAAGCGCGGCTTTTGACGCGCAGTAAGCAATATTCCCGTGGTACGGCACAAGGTCATGAATCGAGGTGACATTGATGACCGATGCGCTGCTCGAGGCTTTGAGTTGCGGCAGTAAGCGCTGCGTCAGGTCTATCACGGCTCGAAGGTTGACTTGCTGCACCCGATCAAAATCATTCAAATCCAAATGCTCAAGGGTCGTACCGATTTCCAAACCAGCGTTGTTGACCAGAACATCCAATTGGCGCTCAGGAAACTCGAGCGCCGCGATCTGACTAGGGTCGCTCAGATCCAGCGCCAATGCCTGCGCCCCGAGCGAAGCTGCGATTTGCCTGACCTGTTCAAAGTTGCGCCCATGCAAATAGACCTTTGCGCCAGCCTCGATGAAACCTGTGGCAATTGCCAGCCCAATGCCACGGGTGCTGCCTGTGACCAAAGCGTTTTTACCCTCGAGCGAGAAAAGCTGCATCACATCACTCCAAAACGCTCAAAGGCTTCGACGGTACTCATGCCGTTTTCAATGGCGATTCGCACCAGATTCTCGGTGTTGACTTTCTCGAGAGCAAGGCGAAAGACCTCCTCAGAGACGGCTTTTGGCACGATCACCACGCCGTCAACATCACCGACCACGACATCACCCGGATGCACCAAAATACCCTCGATTTCAATTGGAATGCGGTAATCCAAGACCTTACCTCGAGACCCCTGATCTTGGGCATAACTGCCATAAGAAAAAGTTGGGAAGCCCAAGCGCCGCACCCCGTGCGTATCTCGAGAATACCCGTTCAGAACTGCGCCTGCTGCGCCAAGGTGCATGGCTCGAGTCGCCATCAACTCACCCCACAGCGCATAACGCGGCGATGAACCTGAGGCGATATAGACCTCATCGGTTTTCAAGTCATCAAGCGCTTCAAACATCAAGCCAAACGGTTTTTTCAGTAAACTGTTATGCGCCGAATCCTCACGCAAGGCATAGGCATCCGCCTCGAGAACCGGCATTGCCGTGCCAACCAACATCATCTGACCACTGAGCGGCTGAATTTTTGGGCTGAGGAACTGATGCACAAAACCAAGCGTATCGAGAATATCACCGACCACCGCCGAATTCAGCTTGGCTCGAGCCAAATTAAAAAGCTCAGCTTGTGTTTGACGATCCTGAATCATAATGCCCTCCTGTTTGATTGGTGAGACAACACCTTTTTGAGTATAGTAAGCAAATGCTGAATAAGCTCGAGCGCACCACCCTATCCGAACAAGCAGCCAGCCAATTGACTGCCCTGATCGGCGATGGACTGCGCCCCGGCGAAGCCCTGCCCAGCGAAGCCCGACTTGCCGAAATGCTCGGAGTCAGCCGCCCGGTGGTACGCGAAGCCCTGAAATCGCTGCAAGGACAAGGACTGATCGAAGTCATCAACGGACGCGGCGCAGTTGTCCGCCACCTGACCCACGAAGCCCTCTTGACCTACTTCTCGAGAGCCATGCAAGTCAAACACGCCTCGATTGTCGAACTGCTCGAGGTCAGACGCGGCATCGAATCCGAATCCGCCTTCCTCGCCGCCAAGCGCCGCAGCCCCGAGCAACTGCACGAAATGCAGCAAATCATCACCCAAATGCAACAACAACAAACCGACCCACAAGCCTACGCCGACCTCGACGTGCAACTGCACATTGCCATCGGACAAGCCAGTGGCAACGCCGTGATTGCCCACCTGGTCGAAAGCATCCGCGAAGCCCTGCGCGAAGTTTCCCTGCGCGGACTCGAGCGTCGCCAAGCCAGCCAACTGACTCGAGTTCAACACCTGCACGAGAATTTGGTAGCTGCCATCGCCGCTCAAGATGCCACCGTTGCCACGCAAACCATGACTTTGCACATGGATGAAGCGATAGCCTCGTTTGAATCGGTATGACCCAAAACCCCTCCCCCGCAATTTGCGGCGGGAAGGACGTTCAAGCGCAGCGCAGAACCGAGAAGAGGGCTTGCACCGCGTCAACGCAAATTCAGAACCACCGAACGTGTTTTCAAATCTCGAGGAACAATCCGAAAAAACGGGCTGCTCCAAGTGGGCGAGGCATGCCTCGCCCCTACGGTTACAGCTAAAACCCTGTCCTAAACCGTAGGGGTCAGGCATGCCTGACCCTCTTGTGACCAATGATGTTTCATGTACAAATTGGTAATTGATGTGGCTCGAGGCTTTCCTATTCATCGAACCACCTCGTGTTTGGCAATTTGTACTTGGCGGCTCGAGATGATAGTTCAATCCCAAATCCCGCGTGGTCGTTCGGTGTGACCCATCCCGCTTTGAACCACGGTGTGGAAATTTCGGCTAATTCGTGGAAGAACGGCACATCGTAAGCATGAAATTCGCAGACCAGAAAATTGGGTATGGTCAGTGCCAAATGACTGCTTGCCATCAGCGCCAATGGACTGCCGATCATGTGTGGTGCAAATGGTTTGTTCGCAGCCGCGCACATATCAGCGATTTTGCGCCCTTCGCTTAATCCTCCGGCTTTTTGCAGGTCGGGTGTGATCACATCGCATAAGTCTTGGGTGATTAAGTTCCAGAATCCTTGTCTGAGTTGGATGTTTTCGCCTGTGCCGATGGGTGTGGTGCTGTGCTGCCGTAAGTACCGCAATGCCATTTCGTCAAATGGTGGCACGGGATCCTCGAGCCAAAGTAAGCGGCATGGCTCGAGTTCCTTGGCGACTTGTACGATGTCCGAGGCGCGGTATCGCCAGTGGGCATCCATGGCTAAATCCACGTCTGTGCCGATGGCAGCGCGGATGGCGTGGGTCAGTCCGACCATCCAGTCTATGTCTTTGGATTTGAGGGTGTAGCCTGTGGCGGAGTCAAATCGCGTGTCGGGTAAGTCCAAGTCAAATTTCATGGCGGTGTAGCCCAGTTCTGCCATGTGCTTGGCTCGAGTGGCGGAGGCTTGTATGATTTCGTCTCTCGAGCGATTGGGGTGTTGTTCGGCTCGCTGCCAGTGCGGTTCGGTTGGTTGTAGGAGCGGCGATAAACACTCGAGCGCTCCATCGGCGTGGCAATCCAAGTAAATCCGTACTTCTTCGCGGAATTTCCCGCCAAGAAGCTGCCAAACGGGTTGCCCCAGCAACTTGCCTTTGACATCCCAGAGCGCCGCTTCGATGCCCGTGATTGCATTCCAGACAAATCCACCGAGTGATCCCGCGCCCGAGGCTGCCCAGCGCATTTTTTCCACCAAGTATTCGATGTTGCATGGGTCTTGTCCGATCAGCAATTCGCCGAGCTGCTCGAGTGTGCCGAGCAATCCCGGGGCGAAGAAGCATTCGCCTGTGCCGTGAATGCCGCCGCTTGCGTCGGTGTAGATGCGTACATACGTCCATTCAAAATTGGCTTGGACCACGGCGGTGCTGACTTTGATGATTTTAGCCATGTGCCACCTCGAGGATCATGGTTTCAAATGGCTCGAGCGCAAAACTTAAGCTCGAGGTTTGCCGCTCGAGAATGGCGTTTTCGCGTCCGTGGAGTACCTTGGCAGTCTCGGCTGCTTGGAGGCTGAGTTTGCAGTTGACGGCTTCGGTTTTGAAGTTGACCAGCACCACCAGATTGTATGGGTTTTGTCTGGCTTGATGCACCAGATGAAACACCATCTCATGGTCGCATTCGGAGAGGTCAAAGTTGATTGTGCCGTCGGTGAAGGCTGGATGCCCGCGCAATGCCAGCACCTCGCGGTAGAATTCTTCTGAGCCGCGTTCCCCACCGACAAAATTCATGATGCCGCCCTTCAGGAGCGCATTGCAGACAAACATGGCTCGAGTGGCGGGTGTGCCGAAGGCTTCGTACTTAAATTGCCCCATGCCTTTCCATTCAAAGCTGTCGTGTGAGTCAATGTGGCGTACCACTCGAGCAAATCCATCTTTGGGGTAGAGCAGTTGCTTGTGCCGGTACCAAGTTCGCATTTGCGCGGCGGTGATGGCTTGTTTTAAGGCGCTGCTTTTGCCGCCGTATTTGGGGCTGATCGGTTTGACCAAACTCGAGAGTAGCCATAGCTCATCGTAGCTGTAGGTGATGTCAAACACGGTGTGCAGCGAAGGTCCGCTCGGTTCGGTGTAAAGAATAATTTCTTTGGGGATGTCCTTGAATTCTACTCTGGCGCGTTTGAACATTTCAATCACACCAAAACTCGAACTACCCGCACGGTAAGTAATGCTTTTATCCCAGTTAGGAAAGGCATTCCAGGTTGGTGCATCAATCCGAAATCCATCCGCGCCGTACTCGAGGATGTAGGTTCGCATCACATGAATAAAGTAATCTTGGAATTCTCGATTGGCTGCGTCGAACGCATAGGTGAATGAAACCGCTACCTCGCCTGATTCAGTTCGCATAAACCATTCGGGGTGTTCGTCCAAGTAATGCGAACGAGGTCGCGCCCATTTGGCGTACCGTTCACGCCCTTGGTCTACGCTGCCGTGCAGAATCACATCAAGGATGACTTGCACCCCCAATTCATGCGCTCGAGTCGTCAGGCGTTTCAAGCCTTTTGCCCCGCCGTATTGTGAATCCACATCCAAGTAATCGTCCACGGTGTAACCCGGAAAGGTAAAATGCGGCATCAGTTGCAAGGTGTTGTAACCCATGCCCTTTATCCGCTCGAGGTCTTGGCGTAAATCATCCAAGGTCGGGTATGGTTCATAACAATTTTCCTCGGTGGGCAAAAAAGGATTCATGAATTTTGGTCCGACGTGGGCTTCAAAAATCCGCAGTTGCTTCATGTTTTCTGAGGTGCTGCTCGGCACGTTCACCCCTAAACGCTCGAGGGCGTGACGCATGGCAACAATGGCTGGCTCGAGTTGCGCTGCGCCACTGATGACCTGAGCGCCAATTGTCACGGCGCTGTACGGGCGCAAATACGCCGCCGATTGGAAACGATGGGCAATTTGCAAATGCGGCGCTTGGTAGAGCGTGTCCACGCTTGACATCTCGAGTTCGGTGTAACACAACGCCAGCATCGTGGTGTTGTGCTGACTGATGCCCAGACAACCCGCGCCAAAATCGGCGTTAAAGAACATCAGACCATCGTTGCCTGTGGTCGCCAGCAGGTTCTCAATCCAGCGCCCCTCGGGGAGGCTCGAGACGGGCGTGTGCGGCACAAGTGCAAAAGCGGGTGCTTCGAGGCTGTCATCGGGTTTGGTGATGGCGGCTGGAGTGAAAAAATCG
>JAAFJQ010000106.1 GCA_013298185.1 Deinococcales bacterium | reverse complement strand
TCTATAAAGAAGCCCGTCCTTTTAGAATTTATGATGGTGCGAACGAAGTTCACCGCATGAGCATTGCGCGGCGAGCATTTCGGCGGGCAGCGGAACGCCATACATAATTTGGCGACTGCTCGAGAATGGTGTTTGTCGTCTTGCTTTCCAATGGGTTATGTATAGTATTTGAGCGCGGTATTCGCAAATTATACAAAGATTCTTGGTGAAATATGAACCTCAAAAACGGATTGATTTTGCTTGTCACATTGGCGATCAGTTATTTGCTGGTGGTCACCTCAGTGAGGACTTTTGCGAATTTTAACCCACCACTCCCAAGACCAAACGGTATATCAATCATTCCTGCCCAAACTCGAGATGGTCGTTGGGAACAAGACTTGACGTATTTGGCAACACAACTGCCACAATTTCATATTCAGCCATTTACAAAACTTAATCGGGAAGAATTTCAAGCATTAATGGATGACTTAAAGAAACAAATTCCTAAACTTTCAGATGCTGCGATAGCCGTCCGTTTGCTTGGCATTATGGCTCGTTTTGGTGATGAACACACCAGCTTGTCGTTACCGCAAAACTTTCGTATGTTCCCATTTTATCTGCGTCAATTTCAAAACGATTGGTACGTGATTTATGCCGCTAAAGGCTTTGAATCTTTGCTTGGAGCAAAGCTGATGCGCGTGGCAAAAAGCAGTGTTGCTGATGCGTCACAAAAAATTTTTCAATATACCAATGCCACAACATCAACAGGTCAATCCGTTGGCGCACAAGTTCTATTCAGTATGGCTGAAGTGTTGAATGTGGTTGGTTTACAAAAAATGGCTGAGCGCGGAGAATTTACATTTCAACTGACCAATAAATCCATCAAAACCATGACCTTACCGAGTTTAAATATCTCGAGCCTCGATTGGGTAGGTTATCCAATACCTTTGTACCTTGAGCAGTCCGATAAAACTTCTTGGGTGAAATTATTACCAAAAGAAAAAACTGCATTTGTCAAATTCAATCTTTGCAAACAAGGTGGTCGCATGGCAGAGATGGCAAAGCAAGTGGGTGAATGGCTGCGCCTTAAAAAAGCCAACCGTGTGATCTTGGATTTAAGAGGCAACCCTGGCGGCACTCCAGAAATCATTGATCCACTCTTAAAAACCTTTGAATCACAAAAACTCACCTATCAGTTTGGGACTTTATATGTTTTTGTTGACAGGGGTACGTTTTCCAGTGCAGTGATTAATGCTACACAGATCAAAAAACGCTTTTTTAGTGTTAAATTTATTGGCGAACCAACAGGCGGCGCAGTCAATTTTCTAGGGGCAGTTTTTTATTTTAAGCTCCCAAACTCTGGTTTAGAGGTAGGTTATCCAACCCAACGGGTTGATTTGCAGTACGGGACACAGGGTGGTCTTGCACCAGATGTCGAAATTCAGCCCACGATTCAAGATTGGAAAAAAGGGTTTGACCCTGTATTTGCCTATGTTCTAGCTCAGAAATAGCTATTCCTCGAGTAAATTCCTTAACCAACGCTCAGGTGCGTTCAAAAAACCTTTCCAATCGCGCAGCAACTCGAGGTCATCAGCGCTGCTTGGGCGAATGCCCCAAGCTCCAAACTCGAGAATGTTCGCATTAGGCAGTGATAGTAAAATCGGTGAGTGCGTGGCACAAATCACCTGCGCTCCTCGAGCCGCGAGGTTGTGCAGCAAACCAAGTAGACCCAGTTGCGATTGAAACGATAGGGCTGTTTCTGGTTCGTCCAATAAATAAAAGCCGCTTGAGTCAAAGTGTTCATTTAAGATATGCAGCAACCGTTCACCGTGTGAACGCCCAGTGTAACCACGCCCAGCGCGTCTGGCTCGAGTGGATTCTAAACCCGAGACGAGTTCAGCTAAAGTGCTGGCGCGGAGGAAAAACCCTTCAGGAGAAGCGCTCAGCGGTGTCTCGAGTTTGGCATTCCAACCCAATGCTGCGTCCTCGAGTGAGAGTTCTGTGCCTGTGCGTGGCAAGTAAGGCGTGCTTGCTCCAACCCGCTTGTAGCGAACAGCAATGCTCTCGAGAACTGTGGTTTTGCCCGAGCCGTTTTCACCAACAAAAAAAGTGATTGGATTTCGGAACTTTAAGCCATCGTCTCGGATTTGCTGCACAGCTGGAATGTTGTACGGATACGCCTCGAGCCAAGGCGTTGGCTCGTAATGCAGAGCGTGTAAATGCAGCCGCTTCATCATCCAAGTCTACAAAAAAGGACGAAAGCTGTTGCCTTCGGCCTTTGACCTTCGCCTTTTGCCTTACTTCGTCCGTCCCGAGAGCAAATCCTCGGCTTGTTTCTGAGCTTTGTCGAGCGCTTCTTTGGCGCTGACTTTTCCAGCCACAGCTTCTTTGATACCAGCCTCGAGGATGTTAAAACGAATCGCTTCCCAATCGGATAAACGCGGCTCAAAATCTGCAAAACGGGCTTGTTTGATCACATTGTCAAAGTCTGGGTTGGCTTTGACAAAGGTTTTGTACTCAGCAGTTTCTTGGGCAAGGTCGCTCGAGGGGACATAGCCTGTTTGCGTGGCAAAAATCGCGCTGTTGCGTGGCTGGGTGGCAAAGTTCATGAATTTGGCTGCCACAGCTTGTTGGGCTTTGGGGGCGTCGCTAAAGACCACAAGGTTTGTGCCTTGAATCAATGCCGTTCCGGGTACACCACGTTTTGCGCCGGGCAAGGTATTGATGCCAAGGTTAAACTTAGCGGCATTCTTATAAAACGGCATTCCTGCACTGGTGTCTAATGCAAAGCCAAAGGTGTCATTGAGTTGGCTATTGATAAATCCAGAAGTGATCGGACGAGCCGCCTTTTCTTTGGTCAAGTCCAAGAACCATTGCAAAGCTCTGACTGCAATTGGGCTGTTGAGTTGCAATTTGCCGCCCACTTCGTAATCGCCGCCAAGGGTCAGGAAAATCGGTGCAAAGGTGCTGGCGGTTGGTTGGAACCAAAAAGCAGGTGCATTTTGGGCTTTGGAAATGTCACGCACGGTTTGGGTGAATTCTTCTAAAGTTGCAGGCACTTTGGCGTTGTATTTTTTCAGGAGGTCTTTGTTGAAGTACATCAGTTGAATGCTTTTGTTAAATGGCATTCCGTACAGCACGCCTTTGAAAGTGGCAGCATCCACAAAGCGTTTTTGTAAGTACTGTGGACGCACCCCAATGGATTTGAGGTCGGTGAGCTTATCTGCCTCGAGGTACAAAGCAATGTTGTTCTCAAATGCCTGTGCCATGGCTGGGACTTTACCGGCTGCAAAACCAGCTTTGATTTTGGTGGATAAGTCACCGTAACCGCCTTGACCAATCGGCAGCACACACGTACCTTGGTTGGTTTTGTTAAATTCAGCTGCCAAGGCATTCAGCACATTTTGCTGAGCCGCATCGCGGAAACCATGCCAGAATTCGGCTACAGTGCTTGCCTTTGCACATTGGGCTTTGACCAGATCGGCGGGGGTTTGTTGCGCCCATGAAGTTGCGGCGGCAACCACTCCAAACGCACCTAGAATAGCAATTTTTTTCATCTTGACTCCTTTTGTTATGGCTCGAGAATCTCTCAGCTCTGTGGCGTACTCTACCATTTGAAGTCATGAGTGTCAGGGGAGTGTGAGGAGGGGCTATGAGCTATGGGCTATGAGCTATGGGCTATGAGCTATGAGGGTTCAACGGTTACATGGAAACTCCCATAAGACTTCTTGCCTTCGTCCTTCGTCCTTTCGCCTTTATCCTTTGTTCTTTCGCCCCTAGACGCTCCTCGAGTCTGGCAGTAGACTGATGGTATTAATGACTCCAGATTTTCTTGCCCAAATTCAAATTATTAAAGATGCACTCGAGGATAAAAAAGCCAGCAATGTGGTGGCGCTTGACCTGACCGAAGTCAGCACAACCCTTGATTATTTTGTGATTGCCACCGCTACCAGTCAACCGCAATTGCAGGCTTTGGAGCGCAATGCTTTAGAAAAAATGCGTGAAGCTGGGGTTCGGGCTGCCAGCGTCGAAGGTCCAAGTCCGCGTTGGGTGCTGCTGAACTTTGGGGCAATTATTGTGCATCTGATGACCCCTGAAACCCGTGAGTTCTATGATCTCGAGGGGCTTTGGGCGGATGCCAAAAAAATTGTTACTTAAAAATCAGGGCATTGCCACTGCGTCCAATGAACACAGGAACAATCGTGCTTCTCGAGACTTCGGCAGCGTAGGCAATATCGGCTTCTAAGCCAACGTTGCTGATTAACTCAGCGGCTCGAGATTTAGATAGCGGCTCGAGTGGGTCAGCAAATTGCCGCCGCACCGTCAGGGCGATTTGCGCTCCATCGTCGAGGCTGCATTCGGTCATGCTAATCAGGTATTCGCACAGCACACCGGCTGTGTAGACATCTTCTAAGCCGATTCGTCCGTTTGAACCAGCGCACAGCACCGCAATTTCTTCGGTGGCAAGTTCTCGGGCTTTGCGAGCCGCAGCGTGGGCGTTACGAAGGCTTGCCAGAATGATGTTTTTACCAGTTTCGCAAGCTGTGGCAGCTGCAATTGTGCCGTTGCTGGTACTCATGACTACAGTTTGTTGGTCAAAGCGCCGCTCGAGGGCTTGGATTGGGCTGTTACCAAAATCAAAACCTTCGGGTGGTAAGCAGTTGCGTTCGCCTGCCAGCACAATTCCTTCGGCTTTGAATGCCAGTGCTGTCTCGAGGTCAGGGCAGAGGTACAAGTGGTCTGCGCCTTGCTCGAGGTAGGTCAGGGCAGTGGTGGTGGCTCTGAGGGTGTCAACCACCAAGACCGTATCGGCGAATGGTTGAAAACCCAAGTCTTGAGCGCCGCGTGGCAGCACGTCTACACGTAAACGCATCATGGTGTGTTGTCACCAAATTCCAAAGTCAGGGATTCATTGCCCGCCTCGAGGTCGGGGCTGACCAGCACTTCTCTGCCCTCGAGTTTGGCTGTAAGCGCGGCAAAATTATGGGCAATGCTGGGCGGTGAGAACACAGCCGTACCAGCCACCAGCACATCCACCCCTGTTTGGGCAATGCTGTAAATGTTTTTATGGTTGACCCCACCGTCCACTTCAAGCAGGCACTGCGGGTTGAGTTGGTCGCGCAAATGGGCTGCTTGGCGCAGGCGTTCTAAGCTATTTGGAATAAATGCCTGACCACCAAAACCGGGGTTGACGCTCATGACCAACATCAAATCCAAATCGGGCAGCAACGGACGAAAGGCTTCGATTGGTGTGCCGGGGTTAATGGCTAACCCAGCCCGTTTACCCATGGCTTTGATCATTTGCACCGCACGGTGGGCATGGGGTGTAGCTTCGGCATGAATGGTCAGAATATCGGCTCCAGCTGCCGCAAATGCCTCGAGAAAACGCTCAGGGCTTTGGACCATCAGGTGAACATCCAGTGTCAGTAACTTGCTGCTTTTACGACAAGCCTCGAGAATTGGTACACCCACAGAGATATTCGGCACAAACATGCCATCCATCACATCAAAATGCGCCCAAGCTGCACCAGCCGCTTCAAGGGCATGGATTTCTTTGGCTAAATGCGAGAAGTCGCAAGCCAATAAACTTGGGGCAATCAGATGAGGGTGCGGCATGACCAAGTACGGATTCTAACAGACGAATCGAGCCAAAGATGTTGACCGGACACAAAGGCACTGCAAAAACTTGAACTCGAGCCAAAATAAACATTTCAAGGCTTCTATAAAAGACAGTGGCTTTTGGCTTAAAAAAAAGTTATCTTAGGCAATGTGAAATTAACTGTTATTGCGCGAATTACTTTTATCCTCGCGCTTTTGTTGTGTGCTTTTGCTTTGGCTCAAACCGCTCAGCCCAGCCGTCAAGCTCCTCGTTTGGTGACCCGTCAATTGATTTGGCCACTCGATACCAATTTTGGATTCTTAAATGGTGTACGGGTGCAATTCACCAGCAGCACCCGCACTGTGGATGGTCGGACTGTTCTGCCATTGCGCGAACTGGGGCGCGTACTGTCTGTGCCAATTGAAAGTGTACGTGATGTCCCCGACGGCTTGCGCTTTGGCAAACTCGAGCTTTACCCCAGCTTGCGTTTAGCCCGTCTGAACGGACGTCAAGTGCCGCTGTCCGAAGTTGCCACGGTTCTTGAGGGCAACATGTTTGTGGTGGCTCGGGTGCTGGACCAAGCTTTAAGTGCCACGGTGGTTTTTGATACGGTACAACGTTTTATCAGCATCACCATTGCTCGAGATGGCGCGGTGGATGCCAATTTGCCTGTGGCACGTTTTGCCACGGATAAAAAAGAATATAGAATTGGTGAGCCAGTCAGAATCATCGAGTACAGCTACGACCCAACCGGTATTCCGATTACGTTAGAGCGTTTTTCGGGGCGTGAAGATGCCTATTTCACCCCTGGCATCAAAAGCATTGCCTTGGTTGTGACCAACCGCAATGGCTTGGTGTCCGAGCCTTTTGTGGTCAATATCAAAGTGGTCAACGAAGTACTGTACACCGCTAAAGAATTTGGTCTGCGCTTTACCCCAGTTGGACGCACCTTCCCAGACACCGATGTGCTGAGTTACCCCCAAGCCCAAATCAACCGCGAGGACGATGCTGTACCACTGATTTTCTCGGATTCTCCCGAAGAACCAGACCGAAGCGGTTTACTGTACGAAGAAGTGGTCAACGGACCCGCTCGGTTAATGGCATACCATGCCAATGGCATGAACACCCCCGGGCGTTTAATGGTTTACGTCACCAACCTCGAGACGACACCAGTTTCGGTCAAAGTAGCTCGATTTGGTGTGACCAGTGCTACCACGGTGGTCGCCACCCTAGGACGAGCCAGTTTACTGGATTTCTTAACCTCGAGTGGCTTAGAAACCCTTGTTCTCGAGCCAGGCAAAGCCACAGCGCTTTACTTATCCAATCCACTGGACAGCGGCGAGGGCTTAAATCTGATGTTTGACCTTGAAACCAGTGGTCGGGTACAAACCTCGGTTTATTTTATGGACGAAGCCTTAATCACACCTAGCCTCGGTGATTTAGCTGGCAACCTGATGATCAGTACCTTGCGGAATTTACCTGCTCTGCCTCGAGATGGGGTTCATCAACGTGGTACATTTTACGGCGCGGTAAGACGCATCAAAGTAGACTTAGCCCAAGTCCAGCCCAGTACCGCCATTCGTCAAATTATTGGCGATGGCAATTACGACCCCAATGTGATCGGACGTGATGTCTTAACAGGCGACCAAATGAGCCTCAAAGGCAATTTTGGTGTGACTTACTCAATCATCCTCGAGAATGCCCGTGGCACGGTCGGAGCGCTTGTCCCACGCGGTGGACCATATGCCGGCGCCATGAAAATCAATGGGGTGTACACTGCCCTACCCGACAGTGGCACACTGTACCGCAACGATTTACCGGTGGTGGTCTACCGAGCCTTTGACCGTGACCGCATCGAAATCGAAATTGTGCCAGCCAGCGGCTCGTACTTACCGATTAACTTTATTTACTACCGCCCCGAAGCACGAATCATGAATTAACTTGGAAAATCATGCTCGAGATTATTGCGGAAGTCAAAACCCCCAAAGGACTACGCCCAAAACTGCGCCGTGTGATGCAACGCCTTTGCCAAGAACACCAAGTCTCGAGTTTGGTCTGCGTGGTCTTATCAAGCAATGCGCGTTTACAAGCCATGAAAAAAGAATTCTGGAACGAAGACGCCCCAACCGACGTCCTGACCTTCCCACAATGGGAACCCGGCGACCCATTCATGCCACCTGTGCTGGGTGACATTTACATCAGCCTCGAGATGGCAGCCAGCCAAGCAAGCGAACACAACCACAGCTTAGAACAAGAAGTGATTGTCCTAGCCAGTCACGGTTTAACCCATTTGCTTGGCTTTGACCATCAGCGCAAAAAAGACTGGAAACCATTCCTCGAGATGGAACGCAAAGCCCTCCAAGCCTTGGCTGCAATCCCATAACCCCAACCCTCGAGCAATCTGTCCAGCACAAACTCTTTCTTTTCTCTTTGACCTTTCCTCTTTTACCTGACTTAGAGCCTCCGAAAGAATGCCATTTCATCGTAAGTTACAGGACAGACACAGGGGTCTGTCCCTACATTCAAGGCATGAAAAATGCGTGAGGTAGGGGCGAACCCCCGTGTTCGCCCTGTTTTTCCATTTACGTATTTTAATGATAAATCTGTAAGAATTTTGGACCTTTCGGAGGCTCTATACCTGACTTTTGCTCTTGAGTTTCCTCATTCTGATACGGTATGGTCTTAGCCATGTCTCAACCGACTCAACCCAACCCCTTAAAGTCCTTGCAACAAGGCACAATGATGGCAATGGCAACCGATATGAACAACGCTCAAGCTGTAGCAGCTGGTTTATTGCCTTGCTTTGGTTTTGAAATCACCGCCGCCAACGAACAATTCCAAGTCAACGTGGCTGAACTCAACACGGGTCATGACATTCGCTTGGCTCGAGAAGTCGCAGCTGGCATCCAAGAAGCCATGCGTCAACTGGTCGAAAAAATAGATGGGCATTTAGCAACCCAACCGCCCAGTGTGGATGCCAGCAAACTCAGTTAAGCACTGTGTTAAACTCGGGCATGATTAACGTCACCATCTGGAATGAAGCCCGTCACGAGTACAAAAATGCTGTGGTTGCCAGTGTCTACCCCGAGGGGATTCACGGGGCAATCGCTAAGGCATTCCCAACCACCGATTTTGTGGTGCGAACTGCTACGCTCGACCAACCCGAACATGGTTTAACCGACGCCATCCTCGAGTCAACCGATGTGTTGTACTGGTGGGGTCACATGGCACATGGCGAAGTTTCCGATGAAATTGTTGCCAAAGTCAAAAAACGGGTTTTGGCAGGCATGGGTTTGGTGGTGCTGCACTCAGGGCATTTTTCTAAAATTTTTAAGACCCTGATGGGAACAACCTGCGACCTGAAATGGCGCGAAGCCAACGACCGTGAACGCATCTGGACAGTTGCCCCCGCGCATCCGATTGCCAAGGGCTTGCCCGAGTGCATTTTGCTCGAGACAGAAGAAATGTACGGCGAGCATTTTGATATTCCCGCCCCTGAGGAACTGATTTTTGTCTCATGGTTCTCTGGTGGCGAAGTTTTTCGCAGTGGCTGTACCTACCAACGCGGACAAGGCAAAATTTTTTACTTCCGCCCAGGGCATGAAATCTACCCGACCTACCACAACCCACAGATTCATCAGGTGTTGGTCAACGCAGCCTATTGGGCAGCCTCGAGCCGAGGTGCAACGCCAGTGTACGGCAATGCCAAGCCGCTTGAGCTGTTACCTTAAACTGTTTCATTTGCCCAGAGCCGCCGCATTTCGCCAGAACAAGCATTATTTCAAAAATGCTATAATTTAACATGCCTGAAATTACCAGCTTCTATGGAATCCGTATCACCATGTACTACAACGACCACTTGCCACCACACTTTCATGCCGAGTACGGCGATGACGAAGTTTTAATCGAAATCAACACCTAGGCATTTACGCGGGTGAAATCCCAAAACGTGCCTTACGCTTCACCCTCGAGTGGGCAAACACACATCAAACCGCCCTGCAACAACTCTGGGAACTTTGCCGCGCAGGACAACCACTCCATAAACTCCCACCACTCGAGTAAAAGGAACAGACCATGCACAAAATTTTAACTGCCATCGCTAAACCAAATCATCAAGTCTACCTCGAGTACGACGATGGTTCGACCTACCTGATCGACCTGACAAGCCTAATTCAACCCAATACAATCTTTGCAATGCTCGAGAACGAAAACGAATTTAACAAACTCGAGATTGGCACTCGAGGACGCAGCCTTCGTTGGAATGACACGCTCGAGTTAGATGCCGATGCGTTAAGAATGCCGAGTACACCAGAAAATGGTTTACAGCACAAGATTGTGACCAGCACCAAACCCACCGCCACAACACCCGACCCTGTGAGTTTACAAGTGCAAAATGCTCTTAAACTGGCTCGAGTCACCCAAACCGAAGCAGCCGAGCGCACAGGCTTAACGCAGCCAACCATTGCAAGGTTAGCCAACCCCAATTATCATGGGCATAGTGTCGAAAGCCTACGGCGCTTAAGCCAAGGGCTAGGGTTACAACTCGAGATTCGGATTGGAAAGTAATGGCTCATTCGTACCATACAAGGTATCAAATTTTAGAGTAACGGCTGCCTGACGTTTTTTATGGTTATCAAATAAACAATCATAAAAATATTCTTCTAGTGAATCAGCGATTTTTGCTGATGCGTCGGCAAATGATTCTCCCCAAGTATGATCAAACATATAAACTTGACCGTTTGGAGTTAGGCAGTCAACATAATCGTAAGAATTTCCATCGCCTTCAATTGGAATCTTCCCAAATTCCCAGTACGACTCTTCTCGAGTTCTTTTGTAGTGAGCGACAATATCAAACGCATAATGTGCTACCCTAGAAGCAGCTTGCCAGTGTGTAATGTTCCACGTATCGGCAACAATACTGATTAAGCGCTCATGTTTTTCGATGGTACTTTGGTTTGGTACGCCAATAAAGCCCGAATGAACGTCGGGGCTACCATTTCCTATCTCCGCATAGATTTTTTTTAATATCAAAGGCAGAGGAAACCCTAGTGCATGTTCTGCTTGTTCAATTTCATTCTGAGTCGCTGGTGGACACCAAGAAAGTCGTTCTTTCAGTTCAGAGAAAATAAGTTCAACCATTTGGATTTATTATATTGGCATTTCTAAAGGGAAAACGATTTCTAACATCCTCTTTAACTTTGCTCGTCTGCCCAGAGCCGCCGCATCTCGCTCGAGCGAGCTAGTAACTCCTCGAGCCTTCCCGTATCGGTTATTCGCCCATTCTCGAGCAGAATAATTCTGGTGGCTCGCTGCAAAGCTGGTCGGCGGTGCGAAACCACCAAACAGGTTTTACCAAGGCTTGCGACGCGCTCCCAAAGCGTTTGCTCAGTGCGAACATCAAGGGCGCTCGAGATGTCATCAAACACCAGTAAACTCGGGTTCTGTGCAAACATCCGAGCGGCGGCGGTGCGCTGCAACTGCCCGCCTGATAATTTTAAGCCACGTACCCCTACCAGTGTCTCGAGCGCGTGAGGTAACTGCTCGAGGTCAGTTTCAAGCACAGCGCTTTGAATGGCTGGCTCGAGTGGCTGGTCTGTGCCGAGGGCAATGTTTTCTCGCACCGTGCCACTGATTAAAGCGGGAACTTGCGGGGTGTAAGCACTGCGCGGTGGGATCATGAATTCGGCTGGCTCGAGGATGGTTTGTCCATTCCAAGAAATGCTGCCAGTTTGCGCGGGCAATAAGCCGAGCAACGCCCGTAAAAGCGTGGTTTTGCCACTGCCAATCCGTCCAGTCACCACCACAAATTCACCTTTCTCGAGGGTTAGGTTGGCGTTTTCAATGCCGCGCCCAGAGTCGGGATGCAAATAGGTTAAGCCTCGAGTCTCGAGGTGCTGTAAGTCATCGGATGGCTGGCGTTTAATTGGCTCGAGCGGTGGTGGGTCACGGCGAAGTTCAATTGACTGATGCGCCACCAATCCCGTGACGGGTGCGCCTTGCATCAAACCCATCATCCGTCCAAATGCCACCGCCGCCCGTTGCACCGTTGCCATGAACATACCAAAGAACTCGGTGTGATACCCAACTTCCCATAAGTACAGCACAAACAAACTAAATTCACCCACGGTAAATTCGCCCGAACGCATTTTTGAACCTGCCAGCAGCAGAATCAGACCTGTTCCCAAAGCAACAATGTTATTCGAGAAAACCCCGAGCGCTTGGTTCAGCGCCACATCGCGCAGCATGGCACGTTGACGGGCTTGGGAACGCTGCTCGAGTTGGTGTAGCACACTCTGCTCTGCCCCTGCCACTTGAATGGCTTGGACGCTCTGAAAAACCTCGCCAAGCAGAGAAGTGTAATGACTGCTGGTTTCTCGAGCCGATTTTTGCAATTCCTCGAGCCAATGCCGCGTGCGGTAACTGATGTACGCCACAAAAACCAATGGCAAAAACACGTAAAGCGTCAGTTCGGTGTCTATCGAAAGCAGAATCGCAATGGCAATGCTCATATACGCCACCCGACCAATCACATCCAAAGTCCAATCCCCAGCATCTTCGACTTCTCCAGCGTCGTCGCGCAAAGTGTTCAGGGTTTCGCCTACCGTGCTGCTGTACGCTTTTGCGCCCGGCATGGACAAAATCCGCCGCAGGATGTTCAATCGCAATAACCCACTCGAGCGAAACCGCCAAGGGATATTGACTGCTATCGCCGTAAAAATAACCCCAACTTGCAGCACCCCAAACGCCAGCACCAACGCCACCAGCATTTGCACCGTGTACGAAATCCCATTCCAAACAGGATTTTTCTGCTCGAGTGCATCAAAAAACAACTTGGAAATATAGCCCGGAATAAGTGGCAGCGTGTAATACCCAATCCAGAAAAGGATATTCAGCCCATACCAACCTTTTGAGAAACGAATCAAACGCCCAAGGTAGAACCAGACAGAAGCAGAGGCAGGAAAGGTAGGAGAAGTCATCGTAAATTCCTTTTGTCGGGTAAGGGATTTTGGAGAAAGAAGGAACAAGGAAGAAGGCAAATCACACCTTTCCTCTTTTCTCTTTCCTCTTTCCTCTCGCCCCTCATACCAGCACCTCCTCGAGTCCAACGCGGCGCAGTTCAGCAAAACTCGAGTTGGGGTTATCAGCCAGTGCTTGGCGTTTGCCGAACTCGAGGATTTTGCCTTGTTGCAGTACCAGTATGTGCGTGGCGCGTTCAACGGTTCTCAGGCGGTGAGCAATAATGATCGCGGTGCGGTTCTCGAGCAGGGTGTCCAAAGCGCGTTCCAAACGGTGTTCGGTGGCAGGGTCAAGCCGCGCTGAGGCTTCGTCTAAGATAATCAGTTTGGGATCGCGCAAGAATGAACGTGC
>JAAFJQ010000105.1 GCA_013298185.1 Deinococcales bacterium | reverse complement strand
ACCTTTGGAAGAAACCGAAATTCAAAGCATGGCTCGAGCCATTTTTGACCAGCCAGACGATGATTTGAACCTGAAACACAACGATGCCCTGATTGCTTTTTTGGATGGTCAAGCCGTGGGTTTTGCTTTGCGTCGTGAACGGACTTTTCATCCAAATCTTTCGACCCTCGAGATAGCAGTGCTGCCAGAGTTTCGACGTTTGGGAATTGGCTCAGCGCTTTGGCAGGAAATCAAAAAACATGCACCAGACCGAAATTGGCGCAGCATGGTGCGCGAAAATCGAGCCGAGGGACGTTTCTTTCTCGAGAAGCAAGGTTTTCGGGTTTTGCGCCGCACTTGGATGGCGTATTTGAACATTCCAGAGGTGGTTGAAGCGACTACTTTGCCACTTGGTTTTGCGTGGCTCGAGCAGCCAAAACCCGAGGTTTTGGGTCTGCTGATAAAACACCACTATTTAGCTTCGCATCAGATCAACCCACCTGCCGAATTTCCAGCCGAGGTTTGGCTCGAGACGGTTTTGCGCGACCACCTCCCCGAGACTTTGCGTGTGCTGATTCACCAAGGTAAGCCCGTGGCTGTAGCGGCGCTTGCACCGAGCATGGATGACCTCGAGGGTGTTTTGGACTTGGGCTGCCTGAGCTTGGACTTGTCGTATCACCAAGAGGCGAACAAAATTGTGTCTGTGCTGCTTAAAGAGCTTTTTTTGGTGGCTCAAACCTTTGGTGCAAGCCAAATTCATGCCGAAGTGGACGACACCGACCCCACAGCCATGAGTCTGCTTGAGTTCAAGCCTTTGCTCGGGACGTGTTGGCAGACATTACAAACCAAGGATTTGAGTTTGCTTTAGGACGCTCAGTTCCGCTTCCGCAAACGCCGTTCAGCTTCAATGGCTTTTTGCAATTCGCTGCACTGCCGCGCCAAAGCAATTTGCTGCTCAAGTGGGGCTTTGGGAATTTGCGATTTTAACCCTGCCAACTCAAGGCGCAGCGTTTCCTCGCGGTTGCGGCTGGAAATCTCGGTGGCAGCAAAATCCACGCGGTCAGATGCCATTTCACCTGGTATAAAGGCATGGTGCGTGGTGCGGTTGGGAATAAACAGCCCCTCGAGCAGGATATGGGCTTCGGGTCTGCCACGAAAATGCTCGAGAATCTGCTCGGTGCTGGTGGCAGTACGGGCTATGCTAATCACTTCGGCAACCAAGGGGCTTTCAAAGGCAGCTTCGCCGTCCAGCTTGGCAATCAGGGCAGGGTTTTGAATCAGGAATTTAGCCAGTTTTAACTCATCGCCGCCGCTCCCTCGAGCCATGCCACGCATTTGAACATCGTCCAAGCGCGGGGTGTTTTGCTTGGGGCGATTCTGATTCAGGTACGTCTCGAGCATTTTCTGATCGAGCATCAAGCGGTCAATCACAAGGCGTTGCAGCTCGAGTGCCACAGGGTCAAAGACATGTTGTGGGCGAAGGCGGGGTAACAGCATTTGCAGGATGTTGCGTTTACCATCTAGTGTTTGCGGATTGTATTTTTCAATGGCTGCATTCAGCCTAAATTCAACTTCGGAAATCCCACCCGCCAGCGCCGTCTCGAGGTCGTTTTTTCCACCAGCCACGAGAATATCGGCGGCATCTTTACCACCAGGCGCAAGTACGGCTCGCACCAAAAAGAGTTTGCCAATTTCTTGGTCTAAGCCCGATAAGGTCGCGCGTTGCCCTGCGGCATCATTGTCGAACATCATCGCCAATTGTCGAGTGCCTTGCCTTGCCAACAAATGGGCATGGTCTTGGGTCAGTGCTGTGCCAAGGCTGGCAACCGCACCTTGGATGCCGTGCTGGTGCATCATCAGCACATCCATGTAGCCTTCGACCACCACGGTTTCGCCTGTTTCTTGGATGTGTTTTCGGGCAAGGTGCAAGCCGTATAACGTCTCGCCTTTTTTGAAGACTTCGGTTTCGGGGCTGTTCAGGTACTTGGGTTTGCTGTCGTCCAACACCCGCCCACCGAATGCGACAATCCGCCCGAGGTAATCGGCGATGGGGAACATTACACGGTTGCGGAAACGATCATAGACGCTACCGCGCTCGTTTTCAGACAGCAGTCCAGCCTCGAGCAATTCGCGTTCGGACACCCCTCGAGCTTTGGCGTATTTCATTAAACCATCAAAGGCATTGGGTGCAAAGCCAAGACCAAAGGTTTTGAGACTGTCCTCATTCACTCCGCGTTTCTCGAGGTAGCTCAGGGCTTCTGAATTCTCGAGTTGGCTTTGAAAAAAAGTAGCCGCCATTGCGTTCACTTCAAATAAATCACGTTTTTTACTGCCCGATTCCGATGGGCTGCGTGGTTCGATGGTCACGCCAGCTTTGGCAGCCAGTTTCTCGAGGGCTTCACGGAACGAAATATTCTCGACTTTCATCACAAAGTCAAAGACCGTGCCGCCTTGTTTGGTGCTAAAGCAATACCAGAGTTGCTTGACCACATCCACATTAAAACTCGGGGTTTTTTCTTTGCTGAACGGCGATAAGCCCTTCCATTTGTTGCTGCCAGCAGGTTTCAACGCGACATACTCCGCGATCACTTCGCGGATGTCCAAGCGTTGACGAATCTGCTCCCGAGCGTCCATAAGGCTTTATTGTACTCCGAAAAAGCCCCTCTCGAGAAGTCAAGAAAAATCTGTACAGCACAATGCAAACAAAATTACGGTGTCTGACTCGAGACAAAACCGAGTACAAATTCGTTTCCTGTGTTCCCCAGAAGGGGATGGTGGCTTACCGTGTCAGGGTTTTGTCAGATGTAGGCTGATACCAATGCCCGATAACACCTTCCAGAAATCCCTGAAAGCCCGCCCTCGAGTTGAGTATGTCTCCGAGTACGGTTTTCGTAAATTGGCGCATCTGGTGGTGCTGGTGCTGCTTCCACTAAAAGTTGCGCCAACCAATCTGGTGATTTTTCATACCATCCTTGGAATACTTGCAGGGTTTTTGATTGCTCGAGGTGATTTTATTTGGGCAGCCATACTAATTCAAATCAAAACCATTCTTGACAACGCCGATGGGCAATTGGCTCGAGCTTCGGGCATGGTTTCAGAAATTGGACGATACGCCGACACTGAAGGGGATTTTATTGTCAACATTGCGCTGTTCGCAGGGCTTGGGGCATACACAGGAGCATGGTTTTTGGCGTTGATCGCTTTTATCATTTTTACACTGCTGCTCAGCTTAGACTTTAATTGGGAATACCTCTACCGACTTGAGCGCAAAGAATACTTTCGTCCAGCACCAGATACGAGTAAGGAGAACCAAGTGGTGCTGCGTTTCCTCGAGAATTTCTATGCAACCATCTTTAAGCCTCAAGACAATTTGATTCGTAGCTTTTCAGAGCAGCGCTTCGAGCGGCTTTATCAAAAACACCCAAACCAAGCCACTCGAGAACAAGCACGGCTCGAGTATCACGAAGCCGATGGTTTATTTGTGCTGGCGAACCTCGAGTTAAGTACACAATTGTTGCTGCTTGGGATTTGTCTTGTGTTCTGTGTGCCACAACTTTATTTGTGGTTTGTGGTGCTGTGTGGCGTGGTTTGCCTAGGCTTGCAGCTTCGGCGTGAAGCTCGAGCTGAACAGGTTTTAAAAAAAGCATAGGTTTACACACCCAAAGAAATCAGGTGACTGCTTGACAGCTTTGCTACTTGCCGAATCTCGAGTCGTTTGTTAATATCTTCACGGAGGCTTAAAAATGAGTTTGCGTGTCGCACGGGCATATGACCGAAATCGGTATCATCCACCAGAGGTTTCTGGAAAGATAGCCACTTCGATTGTTGAGCCGCTCGAGCGAGAATACAAAGGTTCACAACACATTTTAGAAGTCGGAGTTGGCACAGGCAGAATCGCCATGCCGATTGTGGCTCGCGGAATGCAATACACCGGTGTTGACATAGACCCCGAAATGATGAGCGCCTTTCGTAGCAAATACGCAGGTGTTTCTAAGCGCGTGACTTTGGTCATGGCAGATGCCCAAGACCTCCCGTTTCAAAATGCTTCCTTCCAAGCGGTGATCGCGGTGCATGTCTGGCATTTGGTGCCGGATCTGACCAGTGCCTTAGACGAAGCCGTTCGAGTCCTCGCACCGAACGGATTTTTATTTGAAGGCTGGGATTCACCCGATGCCGACAGCGCCGAACTTGAAATCCAAGACGAATGGTGCAAGCAGCTCGAGCGCATGGGGCATCCCGTGCAACGCGGCGGGCATCGCGTGGCGTTAAACACCAGCCAGCGTTACCTCGAGGAACGTGGTTTCACCCCGCAAGAAGTCGTGATTTCACGCTGGGAAGTTTCACACACCCCGCTTGAAGTGGTCGAAGCCCTCGAGGATGGATTATACAGCTTCACCAAGAACATCCCCATAGATTTGCGTTTTGAAGCTGGCAGAGCCATGAAACCATTTCTCGAGAGCCGCTACAAAGAACTCGAGACTCCAATCAAAACTCCATGGAGTTTCCACCTTCGCACCACTCGAGTTTAAGCTCTCGACCTTGAACACATTTTCACGTTAAACTGTCCAGCCATGTCGGTACTCGAGCAATCCGAACCAGACTGGCTGCATTTTGGCGGCGCTGAACTGCTGCAAGAGCATGGTTTCCCCGAGCTGGTCAAACGCCTTGGGCATCTGACGATTGGCTCGAGGGAACGCATTGAAAAGGCTTTTCGTTTTGCGGCTTTTGCTCACGACAGTCAACTGCGTAAAAGCGGCGAGCCGTATATTACCCACCCTGTCGCCGTTGCAATTATTCTGGCTGACCTGAAAATGGATGCCAGCGCTATCCAAGCTGGGCTGCTGCACGATACCGTCGAAGATACTTTTGTTACGTTAGCGGATGTCGAAACCGAATTTGGTCAAACCGTGCGGCGCATTGTCGAGGGCGAAACCAAAGTCTCGAAGCTCTCCAAACAAGCCAAAGATGGCATCGAAGATGAACAAGCTGAAAACCTGCGCCAACTCTTGGTACAGATGACCAAGGACATTCGCATCATCATTGTCAAACTGGCTGATCGGTTGCACAACATGCGAACCTTAGCCAGCATGAAACCCGAAAAACAAGTGCGAATTGCCAAAGAAACCATTGAAATCTACGCGCCACTGGCGCATCGTTTGGGAATTGGTAGTGTCAAATGGGAACTCGAGGATTTGAGTTTCTTATACCTCGAGCCAACCGCTTATGCCGAACTGGCGATGGAAATTCGTCAAGCCCAAGCCGAACGAGATTCGGTGGTGCAACACGCCATAGACGACCTGCGCGAAGTGCTTGAAACAGACCGTGAACTGAACCGTTGGCTGATGCGTTTTGAAATCACAGGGCGCAGCAAGCACCTGTACAGCATTTGGGGCAAGATGCAGCGCGACACCAAAAGTTTAGAACAAATTTTTGATTTGCTTGCGATTCGTGTGATTCTCGAGCCGCGCAGTGTCTCGGATGCTGAACTCAGCAGTGGCGAAGGCGCAAGCCGTGAAAACCTCGAGCTGCAACGCGAGAAACGAGTTTGTTATCACACCCTAGGCGTGGTACATAGCCTCTACACCCCGATTCCAGGGCGTTTCAAAGATTATATTGCTGTTCCCAAACCCAATGGTTATCAAAGCCTGCACAGCACCGTGATTTCACTCGAGGGGCAACCCATCGAAGTGCAAATCCGCACCACCCGAATGCACAGCATCGCGGAGTACGGTGTGGCGGCACACTGGTTGTACAAATCTGGGGTTGAGGACGGCACGGGTTTTGAGAGCCGCAGCGCTGGTCTGGATGAACTGCGAAGCAACATGAACTGGCTCGAGAACCTCGAGGCACTGTCCAGCGAAATCTCCGATGCAGGTGATTTTGTGGATGCAGTGCAGCAGGATTTGCTCTCAACCCGCATTTTTGTGTTTACACCCAAAGGCAAGAGTATTTCCTTGCCGCTTGGCGCAACGCCCATTGACATGGCGTATCACATTCACACCAATATTGGGCATCACGCGGTGGGTGCAAAAGTCAACGGCAGCATTGTGCCACTGTCTTACAAACTCGATAACGGCGAGCGGGTGGAAATCATTGTCAACCGCAGTTCGCCAGGTCCTAGCCGCGATTGGATGGATTTCACCGCTACACGCAGCGCCCGAAGCAAAATCAGGCAGTTCTTCCGCGTCCAAGAGCGCAGCGAAGCCCTGACGCACGGGCATGAGAGCTTGGATCGTTACCTGAAAAAACGTGGTTTACCCGCCCGTAAATTGATGCGAACCAAGAACCTTGAGGATATAACCGAAAAACTGATGGGGTCGCGCAACCCTGATGACCTCTACATGGCATTGCACTCAGGGCGCTACACGCCGCAGCAAGTGGCTCGAGCGCTCGTTCCAGACCTCGAGCCAGCCCAAGCCTTGCCGACTCCACAAGAAAAACCACCACCAAGCACCAGTGGGGTCTATTTGGAAAGCGGTTTGCAAGCCCCAGTCAAATTTGCCCTGTGCTGTAAACCACAAAAAGGCGATAAGATTTTTGGTTACATCACCCGTGGGCGCGGTGTGACCATCCACAAAGCCGATTGTAACAACTCCAAGCGCCTGAGACTCGAGGAAGCCGACCGGGTGATTGCCGCAGGTTGGGATGTGCAGAGCGTTTCGGGCGGCACGGTGGATTTTGATGTGATTGCCAAAGACCGCATTGGCTTACTGAAAGATGTCTTAGATGTCCTCGAGCAGCTACAAAAAAGCGCCCTCAAAGTCGAAGCCCATGTTTCAAATGGCGAAGCGCGAATTGGTTTAAGAATCGAACTGCGCCATGCAGGGGAATTTGAGAATGCCAAAACAGCCTTCCTCGAGATTCGTGGTGTCGAAGCCGTGCAGCAGCTAACAAAGTAAGCCTAATACCAAGTTAAGCTGTTCAATCGCGCGATTGAACAGCCGAGCTATGCGAGTGTTAAAAATACCGAGCTAAGCGTTTGAGCGACAGTTTGACCGATTTCCGGTCGAACGAGAGCAATTAGCTTAACTCGGTATAAAGGGGCATGAAGCAAAAGCGCAAAGCCTTACTCCCTGTTCTTGTTTGCATCAAATTTATGCTGTCTTGAATGGCAAATACCTTGGATACCAGAATCGCGTTCGCGCAAATTCCTCGAGCCACACCAAATCCTTTTTGTACAGACTGAATTCGGCTGCAACGCCATCCAGCACAGCGCGTTGCATCACCCGAGCTGCCACATGAATACTGGCTTCGCGCAGTCCTGCGATGCGTGGATAGACCCGTCCAGCCTCGAGCGAGTCGGCTGGCGTGTTCTCGGCAAGGGCATACGCCGCCTCGAGAACCATGTTATCGGTGATTTCCGTGGCTCGAGCGAGGATGCTGCCAAAGCCTAAGCCGGGGAAGATGAAGGCATTGTTGCCTTGCCCGATGGGGTATGTTTTACCGTTTAGTTCAACGTCGGCAAAGGGGCTGCCAGTAGCAACAATGGCTTGTCCATCTGTCCAGCGGAGTGCATCGGCGGGTAGCACTTCGGTGTTGATGGTTGGGTTAGAAAGCGGAAAGATAATCGGGCGCTGGCAATTGGCTGCCACGGCTCGAACCACGTTTTCGGAGAAGCACCCGCCTTGTCCTGATAAACCAATCAGCACAGTGGCTTTGGCGTTCTGGACAGTCTCGAGTAAATCTGGCGCTCGGGTTTTATCGTATTGCCAGTTCTCGAGCAGCGCCGCATCTTGGCAGAATGGATGCTTGTACTCTTCCATGCGGCGGTTGTGCATCAGTAAGCCTTTGGAGTCCAGCACCAAGACCCGCGCTCGAGCTTCGGCATCGGTTAGACCATCGCGTTTCATACCTTCGATCAGCGCCCATGCCACGCCCGCGCCACCTGCTCCTGCTCCGTGAATCACAATGGTTTGCTCGGATAGGCGTTCGTTTTTGAGTTTACAGGCATTCAACACGCCAGCCAAGGTGACTGCGCCTGTGCCTTGGATGTCATCGTTGAAGCTCGGTACGATTTTACGGTAACGCTCGAGAACCCGAAAGGCGGTGTCCTTGGAAAAATCTTCCCATTGGATAATCGCTTTGGGATACCGCGCTGAGACATCGCGCACAAATTGGTCTATGAAGGCATCGTAGGCTTCGCCCGTCAAGCGCTTGTGGCGCACGCCAAGATAAAGTGGGTCATTTAATAGCGTTTCGCGGTCTGTACCGACATCCAAGCCCACAGGCAGGGTTTTATCAGGGGCAACACCACCCGCACCCGTGTACAGACTGAGTTTGCCAATGCTGATTGCCATACCACCAAAGCCTTGGTCGCCAATGCCTAGAATCGCACTCGAGTCAGTGGCAACAATCATTCGCACATCCTCGAGTGGGACGTTTTCCAGAGAATCAGCACAACGCGAAATGGTGTCGGTTGAAACGCTGTAACCTCGAGGAAAACGATAGATGTGGCTAAATAACTTCACGGCATCGCCCACAGTTGGGGTGTACAAAAGCGGCAGCATTTCTTCAACATGATCCTCGAGCAGCGCATAAAAAAGCACTTCATTGCGGTCTTGGAGATTCCGCAAATAAATGTGTTTCTCAATCGGTTCGCTGTACGCTTTAACCCGCTCATACGCTCGGGTTTTTTGTTCTTCGATGGTGTTGACATGCGGCGGCAACAACCCTTCGATGCCCAACAAGCGGCGTTCCTCGAGGGTGAAGGCAGTGCTTTTGTTCATCAGGGGCAAGCGCAACAGCGTGAAGCCAGTCACATTGACCTCGAGAAAACGCTCTCCAGCAGCGTTGCGTTTCACATCATAAAAACGGGATATAGGCATAGGGGACTCCTTAGGGGTAAAAACCGTAGGGGCGGGACTGCCTCGCCCACTTGCTAACAGCCAATGGCTCGAGCAGGATTTTTCCACCTAACGTTTGTTAGAGCATACCCGAGGTTCAGGTCAAAACGCTACTCGAGGTTAAATTGCCCCACCAACTCGAGGGATGGGTTGGAACGTAACGGGGTCAAAACAGGATTTGGCAGTACCAGCAAAAGCATTGATGAACCGCTCGAGCATGTCGGGGTCATCTTTGAAAACAGTCATCCAGACAGACCAGAAACCACGCGATACAGCGAGTTTGACGATTGAGTTTCTGCGTGAGGCTGAATCATCTGTTTGGAGTTCTTGCCATTCTTCTTGAGCAAGCTCCCAAACGAATTTACGCTCCATCCACCGCAAGTCTCGGGCTTTCGGGTCTCGGGTTTCGAGGTCTTCAGGTGGACAAAGGTCAAGTTTAAACATGGCAATGGTTCTGGCGGCTTTTTGCTGTTGAGCCTCATCAAGGTTTGAATTGATGGCGACTCGTCCACCAGGAAGGTATTGCAACGCCATAAATGTGTTATCCAAATGCACCCAAAAATACTTATCCAACACAGTTTTAGCGATGGTTTTTTTATGCGAGTTGCAGTTAATACAAGACAGCAAAAAATTTCCCCATTGCAACTCGAGGTGGGCATAATCAGGGTTGCCCTTTGGCAAAATATGTTCAACCGCTAAACCACCGGACAAACGGCGTTCACAATACGAGCAATACATCCCTAAACGGTCAATCAGTAGACGCTTTGCCTCTTGATACTCAGAAAAAACCGTGGTGTTTTCGCCGCGTTCTACAGGTCGCATTTACACTCTATCTTTCAAAGCCGAAGCGCGTTTCGCCTCGAGAAAAGCAATATAGGCAATATCTTCGGCATAAGGTTCTGAGAGTTGGTCAAGGCGCTCTTTAAGGGATTTCAATTCGGCATCGTTTGCGTCTTTTGCCCGCTCGAGAACTTGGTAATACTCTTTTGCAGCCGCCAGCATCTCGAGTTCTCGTTGTGAGCGCTGTGGCATATAAACACCCTGCACTTGCTCAGCAATGTCTTCGATGCTTTTGTCTTGGTATTCGGCTGCGCCTTCTGTTTCGTTCAGGTCTATTAACTCTCCATGACGCACCGATTGAATGATAAATGGCGAATGACTGGTGGCAAAAAACTGTACTTTAGGAAAAGCCTTGCGTAAATTATCCACGACTTTGCGCTGCCACTTTGGGTGCAAATGCAAATCGAGTTCGTCAATTAAAACCACACCAGGAGTCTCGAGGGTCACATGCTCGAGCAAATGCGGATTGAGTTGCGCCATGCGGTAGGCAATATCGGCAACCATTGCCAGCATACTGCGCTGCCCATCGGAAAGAAGGCTGAATGGCAAAGTAAGACCGTGAATTCTTACTACTGGCTCGCCTCTTTTAATGTCAAAATAGAGTGAGTCGCAACCTTCAAGGCAGGCTTGAACGGCTTTTTTTACGGCTTCAAAAACCTTCATGGGTTTCTTTTCTTGTAACGAAATCAATTCCATTCGCATAAACCAACGCAACCAAGTTTTGTTACTGATAGCAATATCTAAAGCATTTTTGTAACTGTCAAGTCTCGAGTTTGGTTTGAGCATTTCCTCATCAAATAAAGAAACTTGGATTGATTCCTCTGTGGCTTCTATTTTCTCGAGCCAAAGACGGGCTGTGCTGTAAAATGCAATAACTGGTGCGATCTCACTTTCTCCACTTCGGATTTTATGAGCATACGTTTGGGCTATCCATTTGAAATTCGATTCACTCACTTCTAAAAGAGGGTCAGATAGCGTTTTCGTTTCAGACCATTCTTTATCCATAAATATAAAGTCCGTTTTTAGGCTGCAAGGAAACTGATGTTCAAAATTTGTTGATTCACCTTTTGTAATGCTGCAAACTCGTACAAAAGTATCGAGGTTTTTTGTGTTTGACAAAAATGCTGGATTGATAGCCTTAATGTATTCACGCAGCAAAACACCTAAAGCCTCGAGAGTAGCCGTTTTCCCTGTGCCATTATCGCCAATAATCAGGTTGAACCCTTCGCTGAACTCAAAAGTTTTGTCTTCAAAGTTCCTAAAATTTTGTACGCGCAGGGTTTTGATGTTCATAGCCTGACCAGCATATCAAGTCCAGCCTGTTACCTCCAAGCTCGAGAACCGAATCAACTTCTCTTAATTCTCGAGGACACCCAATTGTCTTGACTCGAGTTAAACTATGGCATGACCTCAACTTGGGATACGGAACGGCTTCTGGCTTTGGATTTGGCGCATATTTTGCACCCTGTCACCAATCTGCATCGTCATGCAAAGTCCGGAGCTTTAATCCTGACCGAAGGGCGCGGCACAAGGGTTTGGGACAGCACGGGTAAGTCATACCTTGATGGTTTTGCTGGTTTGTGGAATATCAACGTTGGACATGGCAGAAGCGTACTTGCCGAGGCTGCCAAAAAGCAGATGAACACCTTGGCTTTTGCCCCGAATTTCTTTGGTTTGGCGACTCCGCCTAGCATTGAATTGGCTGCAAAACTAGCGCAGATTGTACCGGGGAGCATCAATCATTTTCAATTTACTTCGGGTGGCTCGGAAAGCAACGAGACCGCAATTAAAATTGCGCGGTATTTCTGGGCAATTCAAGGGCAGGGCAGTAAAATCAAAATCATCTCGAGACAAAATGCTTATCATGGAATTGGTGGCTTGACCACCACCGCTACGGGTGTGCCAGCTTACTGGAAGGATTTTGGTCCAGCTGCACCTGGTTTTCTGCACATCACCAGCCCGAATTTGTACCGTAGCAATCCAAATAACTTGTCACTCGAGGCGTTTATCGCGCATTTGGAAACTGAACTCGAACAAACCATTGCTCGAGAAGGGGCGGATACGATTGCTGCACTGATGGGGGAACCAACCCAAGGTGCGGGTGGAGTTTGCGCCGCGCCTGATGGCTACTGGGCAATGATTCGTCGTGTATGCGACAAGCATCAGATTCTGCTGATTGCCGATGAGGTGATTACTGGTTTTGGACGCTCGGGCAAGATGTTCGCCATTGATACCTATGGTTTTGCGCCCGATATTCTTTGTGTGGCAAAAGGCATCACCAGTGGTTATATTCCACTTGGCGCGGTGGGTGTGACCGACGCCATTTATCATGAATTGATCAAACCAGATAGGATGTTCATGCACGGCTTTACCTACTCAGGGCATCCAGTGGCGTGTGCGGTGGCACTCGAGAACATTGCGATCCTCGAGTCTGAGAATCTGCCCGAGAATGCTCGAGTGCGTGGCTTGGAACTGCTCGAGCAAATGCGGGTTGTGCTGGCGCACGAAAACGTCGGTGATGTTCGAGCGAAGGGTTTGATGATGCTGGTCGAAGTGGTGCAAGATAAACAAAGCAAAGCGCCGTACCCGCCGCTTTCAATTGGTGGCAAACTCCAAGCCGCGACCCGCAAACGTGGTTTGATTGTGCGTTGTGGCGATAACGGCATTGCGATTGCCCCTCCGCTAACCATCTCGAGTGCGGAAGTCGGTGAAATTGTGCAGATTGTAAAAGAGAGCCTTGATGAAGCCTTTGCCGCCTGAACCCAACTTGAACGGTTTGAAGTCCAAGAATCTAACACTGCATTTGGTGCAAACCGAGCAGATTCCAGAAATCGAGCAGATATTTGGTGGCTTTTCCGATAGCTCAGAACTGCTCGAGGAATTTCACAACAGTTACCTACCGCGTTTTGAAGCAGGTAGACGAATGCGTTACGGTTTTTACATGCAGCTCGAGGGAAAATTGGCAGGCTTTTGTTTGCTCGACATTGACGACCTTGAAACCAGAACGGCTTCGGTGGGAACGGATTTACTCGAGCATATGCGCGGGTTGCAAATAGCTCCGCAGTCCAAAGCCCATTTGTTTTACTTGGCGTTTGAATTGCTGGGCTTGAACCGAGTCGAAACAGGTTGTTTTGTTTCCAATATCGCTTCAAAAAAATCAATTGAAAAGACCCTTGGCTTTATCTACGAAGGTAAATCGCGTTTCTTACAGATTTATCATTAAATACGTAAATGGAAAAACAGGGCGAACACGGGGGTTCGCCCCTACCTCACGCATTTTTCATGCCTTGAATGTAGGGACAGACCCCTGTGTCTGTCCTGTAACTTA
>JAAFJQ010000104.1 GCA_013298185.1 Deinococcales bacterium | reverse complement strand
CAAAGCCAACCCTCGAGCCGACAACAAAGACGGACACATCCTCGAGATGCTCGAAACCAACAACGATGCCGCCGCCACCACCTTCAAATGGAGCTTATTCTTGGTCTGCGGCAACCCAAGCGACCCCACCACCTTCTTTGCTGGTTTCCCCAAAGACAAAGTTTCCCCAGTCGCCACCCCAGACAACATTTCCTTTGACAACAAAGGCAACATGTGGATCGCCACCGACGGACAAGATGCCAGCAACCTCAAATCCAACGATGGTGTCTTTGCTGTGCCAACCGCAGGCGCAGAACGCGGACACGTACAACAATTCATGAGCAGCACCAAAGGCTCAGAAGTCTGCGGACCAATTTTCACCCCAGACAACCGCAATTTCTTCGCCGCGATTCAACACCCCGGCGAAGGCGGCACAGTAGACAAACCCGTTTCGCTCTTCCCAGACGGCGTTGGCGTACCACGCCCAACCGTGATCTCAGTCAAGAAAACCAACGGTGGAATCATCGGTAGCTAAAATCTATTGGTTTTACAACCTCCTCGAGACTGTTCTTGCTCGAGGAGGTTTCTTTTTGGATTGGGACACGTCTCACCCAGTAGGCATCAGGTTTTGGAGTCTTCTCGAGGGTCAAATCGAAAAAACGCAATGAGTTACGAACTCCCCCTCGCTGCGCTCGACCCCTCAAAGAGGGGTACTGAGCGTATGAATTTGGCTTTTTCACCCAAACAACTGAAACGAAAAGCTAACCCGAACCCCTCTCCCTGCGCGAAGCGCTGCTTTTGGGAGAGGGTGGCGCGAAGCGTCGGGTGAGGGGCTGACTACCTGTGATTTTGCATGTCCTGAAAGGCTTTTGCGCTTAACGGACTCTCCTTTAGTCTTCGCCCGTCTAAGAAGTCATCGTTTACTACTTCATAGCTCATAGCTCATAGCCCATAAATCCCACTGAATTTCCGCTCGAGATACCCCAAATATGGCTTAGCGCTTAAACTCGAGCCTGTTGCACGTTCAATCAACTCTGGTGGTAAGTACGTTTTACCGTGGCGCAGTACCGCATGGGTCAGCCAGTGCAGAAGCGGCTTGTATTCCCCTCGAGCAAACATGGCATTCAGATCGCCCATTTGCGAACCTGCTTTTTCAAAGAGTTGCACGCTTAAAATATTCCCTAAACTGTAGGTTGGAAAATACGCGAACATCGCGCCAGACCAGTGAATGTCCTGCATGATGCCGCTCGAGTAATCTGGTGGCACAACCCCGAGGTATTCTTGCATTTTGGCATTCCATGCTTCGGGCAGCTCAGCAATTTTAATTTTTTCTTCAAAGACAGCCAACTCGAGTTCAAAACGCAACATGATGTGCAGGTTGTAGGTCAGCTCATCGGCTTCAACTCGAATAAAACTGGGTTTAACCCGATTCACCAGTTTGTACATGGTGCTTGCATCCAGATCGTGCAGCGCTTCGGGGAAGTGCTTTTGGGCTATCGCAAACCAATGTTGCCAAAAACCACTCGAGCGTCCAACCAAGTTCTCCCACAGCCTTGATTGGCTTTCATGGGCGGTACTCCACGCACCACGCGCCAATGGGGTGCGGCGCAGTTCATCGGCGGTATTCTGTTCGTACATCGCATGTCCCGATTCGTGCAACGTGCCGTAAAACGCCATCGGGAAGTAATGCGGGTCAAACCGGGTGGTGATGCGAACATCATCCTTGCCAAAATTGGTGGCGAACGGATGTGCCGTCACATCCAAACGCCCTCGGTTCAGGTCGTACCCAAAGGCTTGTGCCACCTCGAGACCAAATGCCCGTTGCGCCTCGAGCGGGTAATGGCGGGTCAGCACCGAGTAATCCACGTTCTCGCCAGCCGCCACGATTTTTTCTAAAAGCGGCACGGTGAAGGCACGAACATCGGCAAAAATTTGTTTGATGTCCGTGGTTTTTAAGCCCGGATCAAAATCCCAAAGCAGCGCATCATAAGGATGCGAATCAAAACCATAAAAATCAGCCGCTCGACGCGCAAAATTAAACATTTTTTCTAAGTGTGGCTTAAAGGCAGCCCAGTCGTTCTTATGGCGCGAAGCCTCCCAAACCGAACCAGAGGTGGCTCGAGCTGCCGCAAATTCAGTCACAAAATCAGTGGGGAGTTTGGATTTTCGGTCAAAGTCTAAACGCAGCAAACGCAGCAGCGCTCCATCCAGCGAATCGGCATTTTTCAAATCTGGCTCGAGGGCTTCGATCAGTTCACGCAAACGTGGCGCAGTGTTTTTTTGATGCAGCAACCGCGCCATTGTCGCCATGTGATTAGCCCTTGTTGCGGCTGCACCCTTGGGCATCTGGGTTTCTTTGTCCCAACTGACCAATTGCCCCACAGCCGTTAAATCCGAGATTTCTGCTAGAAGATTTTTAAGTTCCTCGAGTTGATTCATGGGCTTAGTGTACCGCTTTGGATGAAATAAAAATCAAGCAAAATGAAAGTTGAACTGACCGATCACGTAGCTCGAGAAAAAAGCCATAGAATAGCAACCATGAAAAATAGATTCATAGCAATTTTCTTGCTTGTTAGCATTGGTTTGACTTGTGCTTTGGCACAACTTGAACCCTCCCCAACCCTTCGTAGCCTTGCTGATGCAAGGGGCATGTACATGGGCGCGGCTGTTGCCCCGATTTTTTATGACACCACCGAACCCGATTACGGCATGGTGCTGGCTCGAGAGTACAACATGGTTGTGGCTGAAAACATCATGAAATGGTCAGCGCTCAGTTCTGGCAGAGGAAAATTTAGTTTTAATGCGGCAGATGGAATGGTTGCTTTTGCCCAAAAGAACAAGCAAGCCGTGCGTGGTCACACCTTGGTTTGGCATGAAAGCCTGCCGAGTTGGGTGCTGACAATCAAAGACAAAAATGAAATGCAAGCTGTCCTCAAAAACCATGTGCAAACCGTGGCGCGGTATTTTAAGGGCAAAGTTTTTGCGTGGGATGTCCTCAACGAAGCGATTCTCGAGGATGGGAGTTACCGCAAGACCCCGTTTTACAATCTTCTTGGCGAGGGTTATATCGCCGATGTTTTTCGTTGGGCGCGGGAAGCCGACCCCAACGCCAAACTGTTTTATAACGATTACAACACCGATGGCATCAACAAAAAATCCACAGCTGTTTTTGAAATGGTGAAAAAACTAAAGAGCCAAGGTATCCCCATAGATGGTGTTGGTTTCCAAGCCCACATTGACAGCAATTTCAACGTGCAGCAACAGCGCACCTTAGAAAACCTCGAGCGTTTTAAGGCATTGGGTTTAGAAGTGCAAATGACCGAAGTGGATGTGCAACTCAGCGGCAACGCCCCCAAAGCCGAGCGCTTAGCCGCCCAAGCCAAAGTCTACGGCGATATGCTCCGAGCTTGTCTGGCTGCCAAATGCAGTGCTTTTATCACTTGGGGTTTTACCGATGCGTTTTCGTGGCGGGCGGGTTCTTCGCCGTTGCCGTTTGATTCGAGTTACCAGCCTAAACCTGCTTATTTTGCGCTGCTCGAGGTATTAAAAAATCCGACAGTAACCATGCCTGCTGTGGCTGCACCTGCGCCAACCTCTTCTGCTCTCGAGTTTGCCAGTTTTGCCGATGCGAGTAAAAGCCTGCAAGGTGGGGCAATTGTAAAGACCGAATACAATGAAAAAGCAGGTGATGCCAAAGTGGATGGTATCAGCGTGACCAATGGGGTTTTAACCGTGGATTATCGCCTCTCGAAGCAAGCTGGTAGCACCTTTGCAGGGGCTGGAGTTGGTGTCAATGCACTCGAGAATGGCAAAACCATCAGCCTTGTGGGTTACAACGCCATGCGTTTACAGGTTGCCTCGAGCCAAGCCAAAAGCCTACGCATTCGCATCAGCAGCACCGACCAAGCGATCATCAATGCGGGCTGTTACCCTGTGGTTTTTTTAGATGTTAGCCCAGACTTAAAAACCTATACCATTCCACTCGAGAAATTTGCACCGCTTGGTTATTGTGGTTCTAATGCTCGTACCCTTGCACAAGTCATCAGCAATGTGCTGCTGGTTGAAATTGCCGATGAGGGCTTACCCAGTTCTGGGGTGCGTCAAGGGCAAATCAGAATTGGTAAAATCGAATTTTTGAAGTGAATGGGTTCAGGTCACTCGAGCCAGTCGTTTGGCTCGTTTTGACATCAGCCAGCGCAGCCCATGAACCCACAGCGACCATGCTCGAGGCTTGAGCAGTTGCCCACTTGCCCAGCTCTGGGCTTTGTCAAGGCTATCTTCAACCAAGGCATCGTGGATTGGACGAATCAAAAACCAGATGGCAATGGCTTTTCCATGTCCGACCATGTTGATTTCATGGCGCATGACGTTGTTCTTTAAGGTTAATTCGTGCCAACCTTCAAATCCTTTAGGCGCAGTAAAACGAAAGCGAATCTGTTGCCCTTGGGTATATTCGGTGATGTCATAACCAATGCTGCCGTGTCCACCACGCGCTCCGACTTGTAACGGGCGGTCAAAGTGCATTGGCATCCATCGTTCATGCGCCCAAAGAATATCTTGGCTCGAGGCGAGTTGGTCAATCAATTGATTGTTTTTTGGGTTCGGCTCGAGCTGGCGCTGATGAACATTGCGAATCTCGAGGCTGTCTGGTGCAAGGTTGGCTTGGCGAAGCCCAAACCAATGAATCAAGCCAATGGCAAGCGAAATCAACGAGGAAACCAGTATAAATTGGTCAAGGGCAACAAAAGGTGCTGCCAAAAAAGGCAATCCACCACGCAACATGTAAATGCCGGCAATCACTCCAAGCGCCGTTCGGGTCAAGAACAGCAGCTTGATGATTCCAGCCCCAGCCAAGGCATAAAAGCCCCAAAGCGCAAAGACAACCACGATCAAACTGGTGACAAGGGCTGGAACAATCGAACCTCGAGCGGCTGCCAGCGCCATGTCCTCGCCTGCACCAAAAAAGCGGTAGGCTGTCTCGCCTTGAAAGATGATGTAGATATGCAGTGCAGCAATCGAAAAATTCATCAAAGCAGCAATTTTAAGCAGAAACATATGCTCCTCGCTTGTACAAAATAAGTAGGCTGGCAACCAGATTGGCACCAAGTAAAACCATGTTCAGCCCTTGTTCAAAGACATTGGGTAAAACTTGGATGTGATGCGCGTGGTACAGCAAATGCGGCAAACTGTAAACCAAGGCAGCAATCGCACTGGCAATGGCGCTGGCAGGGTTTTTAGACACCAAGGCATAGAGCGTAGCAAGGCTGATGCCCAAATTCAGGCTGCCGACATCTCGAATCAGGTGTTCGTTGTAAGCACCATCCAAGGAAACCCATCGCATACCGAGTCCCGGAAAATCTTGGTAGAAACTCAAAGGAAAAAACAGCGCCCAAACACCAACCAAGCCCAAGCTGAACATTTGATAACCCAAAGCAACTCGAGTCGGGTTCATGATTGCCTGCTTATGGCACAAAAGCCTTGGGATTCAATCTCGAGTGGGGCAGTCAAACGATTGTAGAAGTTTTCACTAGCCACGGCAACAGTCAGCTCGAGGATTTCCCGTTCAGAGAAGTGTTTTTGCAGGGTTGTAAAGGTTTCATCACTGACTCGAGCCTCAACTTGGGTGGCTTCAAAAGCATATTGTAGTGCGGCTTTTTCGCTATCCGAAAAAATTGGATTGCTTTGGTACTCGAGAACCCGCTTCATTTTCTCCAAACCGAGTTTATGATCGAGCGCCATGCGCTGCCCAAGGTCAATACAAAAAGCACATTGATTCAGTTGCGCCACCAATTGCGTGGCAAGTTGTTTGGTCATAAACGGCAATTTGGTGCGGGAATTGCTGAAATTGTTTGCCATCATCCCATACGCAATCGGATAACTTGGATGATGCCCAAGCAACTGCAAACTTGGAAAAGGCTTACCAAAGCGTTTGGCTAAGATTAAATTGATAATTTTTCCAAGCAACGGCTGCTGAACAGGGGGCTTTATTCTTGGCATACATTACTCCTTTGTGGGTGAGCCAATCACCGCACCCAGAATTTTTTTAATATGGGCTTTACGCGCCTCGAGAAAATCTGAGCTGCTCGGCTCGAGTCCGAGTGGTTCAGCCACCGATTGCCCGTACATCAGATGGGCGTTGCACATCCCAATGATGCTTAAAACCATTTGGCGCTGGTCATCACGCTCGAGCGGTGTTCCCTCGAGGGTCATCATCACGGCTTGGAGCATGGCGCTGACCGTTCCCCAATGGGCTTGGACTTCGTTCATCAGGCGGTTGCCTTCGAGGGCAATCCAATGAATCATTTTTAAGAAAGCAGGGTGATGATGGTGATAATCCATGTACGCATCGGTGAAAACTTCGATCAAACGACTCGGGCTTCGGTCTGCACCAGCTTTTTCTAAGGCGTTCGGCACGATTTCATAAGCGCTTTTGAGGACATGCTCGAGAACCGCTTTGTAGAGTTCTTCTTTGCTGCCAAAGAAATAACTGGGCGTACCTCGAGCCAAGCCAGCCAGCGTGGCAATATCGCCAATACTGGTGGCATGAAAGCCCTTGGCGCAAAAAAGCTCGGTGGCAGCAATCAGAATGGCGTCGCGGCTACGTGCGGCATCCCTAGAAGGTGGTTCGATTTGGGGTTGGGTCATCAGGATTCCTTTTACTGAATGAACGTTCAGCTAGTAATTTAATCCTGTGTTTTGAAACCCGCAAGCCCAAATGTCCCGCACTTCTCGAGCAACGTGTTTTTACTGACTAAATTTTGCCCTTAAAGGTATCGCATTGGTCAGGGCTGCCGCTTTGCAAACCACGCACAAACCATTGTTGGCGCTGCGCGGCGCTGCCGTGAGTAAAGGTGTGCGGATTGGCGACCCGCCCCGCTTGGCGTTGCAGCACATCATCGCCAATTTCAGCGGCTGTCTCGAGGGCAGCCCGTACTTCGGTTTCGGTGATGTTGGCATTGCGGTCTTTGGCGGTGGCGTTGCCCCAAATTCCTGCAAAGCAATCGGCTTGGAGTTCTAATCGCACCGATAAATTATTGCTGGTGACTTTATCAGATTTGGCGCGTAACGCCCGAACTTGCCCACTGATACCAAGTAAATTCTGCACATGATGCCCGACTTCGTGTGCCAAAACATAGGCTTGGGCAAAATCAGAATTGGATGTGCCACGCAGCTCTTGGAAGAAACTCATGTCAATGTAAATGCTCTGATCCACCGAACAATAAAATGGTCCCATCGCAGCTTCGGCAGCCCCACAACCGCTTTGGTCTTGTCCAGTGAACAGTACCAATTTGGCAGGCTCGTATGTCTGACCATCAGCCTTAAAAATGGCGCTCCAGACATCTTCAGTTTTGCCTAAAACGCTCTCGGCGAATTGACGGTCACGGTCGTTCAAAGCGGCACTGCCTGTACTCGAGACTCGCCCGCCACCTGTGCCGCCGAGTAAGCCAAGCACCTGAGCTGGGTTGACCCCAAAAATCAGGCTGGCAAGCACTGCAATGATAATCCCGCCCAAGCCCACGCCTCCAGCCCGTGCTGCACCGCCACCGCGACGGTCTTCGACGTTGCCACTTTTACGAAAATTTTTCCAGTTCATGGCTCAATTGTAGCGCAAATCAGAATGCAGAAACGAGCCAAAAGTAGAGCTAAAATTGCTGTTTGATGCGTTACCCTGCTAGACTAGGACAATCTCGAGGCTAACTCGAGCAGTGGAGGTCACCATGAGTACATGGCAATGGGTAGCAGTTTTTTTCCTCGGCGGCTTAATCGCTTGGGTGGCACAGTGGCTTTTGGATGTGGTCAAGTGGAACGGTTCGCAACCCGCGCAAGGCATCACCAACGATGACCTGCGCGATGAATTATTACAAAAGCAACGCGAAGTTCTCGAGCTACGTGCCAAACTCGAGCAGCACTAGAATAGGGGAGAGGAAAAAATGGAATTCTTAGGGGTTTTTTTGTTGGGAGCTGGCACTTTTTTTGTGCTGGAGATCGTCTATGACCACTTTTTATGGCGCACCAATGCCAATAAATCCAATGAAGCCTTAAAAGCCGATTTGCAAAAAGTCGGCATCGAACTCGAGGCGCTGCGTGCCAAAGTCGGAGGTGGTCGTTAAATGGCTCGAGGCTACCCGTTTCATCCTGTCAAAGCCGCAGGTGCGTTGCTGCTGGCTGGCGCTGCTACCTTTGGTTTCCTCAACTGGAATGCAGTCAGTTTGATTGCGCCAACCATCACTCCAATCACAGGTGCAGTCGCGTCTGGTGTGCGAACCCTTGAAGGGACTGGTGCTAAAAACGGTAAGGTTCAGGTCTTTGTGAATGGTCAACCTGTTGGTATTGCCGATGTGGATGCCGATGGCAAATGGAAATTAGATACCAGTTTGCCCAGTGGCGCGGTCAACGTGGTTGCCAAAGCCTTTGATGGCAAAGTTGCCAGCTTGGAAAGCGCCCCGCTTGACCTGAGCCTCAAAGCCCCATTTGAAGGCTTAAGCCCGATGGCAGAAGGCGAAGGCGTTCAAGTCTTTCAACCCGCCCTCAAAGATGCCAATGGCTTTTTAGCCGCCGATGAGTTTAACTTAGCTGGACTTGCCCCAGCAGGAACAAAACTCGAGGTTCTCGAGGGCGGAAAGGTCTTGGGCAGTGCGAGCGCTGGAGCTGACGGGCAATGGAGTTATAACGTCAAACCGAGCGGCACAGGCGACATAGATTACCTTGTGCGCCCTGAAGGCAAAGAAGGCGGGGCGCTGTATACCCTGAACATTGCTCCTAAAGGTGCAACAGCCGCCGTCTGCCCTTGCAAACTGCGTTTTATCCTGACCAACCCTAAAGCCCAAGCTGCCATTGTCAGTCTGACTGGCTCGAGTGCCACACCACAACCAGTCACGGCAACCATTCCATTTAAGGGCAGAACTGCCACCATGATTTCTTTTATTGGTGTTCAGGGCGGAGATTACACCTACAGTGTTGCCCAAACTGGTTTTACGACTTTTGGCAAAACAGCCAATCTGCCAAAAAACCGCACCATCAGCGTCTACTTAAACCCAGCCAAATAAGAATGATGGCTTTGAAACCTCCCATGTTTGGTGGGAGGTTTTTAACGTCCTTTATGTCATGATGTCATGAATGAAACTCCTTCACACCGCCGACTGGCACGCTGGACGTAATTTACGCGGCATTGAACGCACCCCAGAAATCAGAGCGGCACTCGAGGAAATTGTTCAAATTGCCAAAAGCGAAGCAGTAGATGCAGTGCTGGTGGCTGGTGATATTTACGACATGCCCAATCCAAGCGCCGAGGCTGAGAATGCTGTCTATGATTTTTTTCTTGCTTTAGGTGAAGCCAAAATTCCCAGTGTCGTGATTGCCGGTAACCATGACAGCCCACAGCGTTTAGAGAGCGTGGCTGGTTTACTTTCAAAAGTGCGGGTGCATCTGCTTGGTGTGGTGCGCCCAGATTTACGCGCTACACAACTCGAGTTGGGAGACGAAAAACTGGTGGTGGCTGGTTTACCGTTTTTATCTGAACGGCGTTTAATCAAAGCTGCCGATTTACTCCAAGCCCCAGACATCGGTGAATGGCGACAAAAATACCGGGATGGAATGCGCTTTTTTGTCAGCCATTTAACCAAAGACTTCCGCGCCGATGCGGTCAATATCTTGATGCTGCACACAACCTTAGATGGCGGGGCGCTGTCCAATTCCGAGTACAGTTTTCATGTCTCTAACAGTTACTGCCTTGACCCACAATCGTTTCCCTCGAGCGCTCAGTATGTCGCACTTGGGCATCTGCACAAGCCCCAAGAGCTTGGGGTTGCCCCACCTGTTCAGTACAGCGGCAGCATTGTACAACTTGATTTTGGCGAAGCAGGCGAACAAAAACGAGTTAATCTGATCGAAGTCAGCCCCGGTAAACCCGCTCAAGTCAGACACATTCCAGTGCGGGCTGGTAAGGAATTACGCAATGTCCGCTGCGACTTGGAGGGCATTGAACGCAAACTCGAGGAATTAAAAGGCTTTACAGGTCATGCCAAACTGACAGTGATGCTCGAGCAACCCATGCCGGGCTTAAAAGACCGAATCCTCAATCAAGTCAAAACATGGTGGAATCCCAGCCAACTGTTTGCCTTAGAAGTTCATTTAGAAAACGAGGAAAGCCAAGCCGCCTTAGAAACCGCTACGCAAACCGAACAGCATCCCCTCGAGGCGTACCGAAGTTTCTACGCTGAGCGGCGCGGCAAAGAGTTACCCATAGACCTCGAGCGAGCCTTTATCGAGTTGTTCGATGAAAAAATGTAATGGTCATTGGATATGCTAGAAAAAAAAGTATCTCACCAAGCCTCATACAATCGTGGTCTGCTGGTTTGATGTCCAACCTCGAGTACCTGCAAAGCCTACCCAAAAAGCGCATGGGAGCTGGTGTGCTGTTCCGCAATCACCTTGGTCATGCCCTGATTGTCCGCCCAACCTATAAAACCAGTCTCGAGATACCCGGTGGGATTGTTGAAGCCCTCGAGTCACCCAAAACCTGCGCCACCCGAGAAACCCTCGAGGAATTGGGTTCAGCACTCCCACTCGGGCGTTTGCTGGTGCTTGATTACCACTTGCTCGAGACTGATGAAGCGCTGATGTTTATTTTTGATGGCGGTGTTTTATCAGACACACAAATTCAAGGTATCAAATTACCCGAGGCAGAGCTTTCGGAGTTTTTCTTCACGCCTCGAGAAACCTTAAATAGCCACCTGCCCTCGCGTTTATCTCAGCGGCTCGAGATGGCATTTATAGCGCTCGAGACTGGTCAAACCTTGTGTCTCGAGCAGGGGCAAATAGCATAAAAAAACGCCCCGCTTTGGCAGGGCGCTTAAGAACAAAAGATTTACAGACCAAAATGGGTGCGATTCTTGGCGGTGAAGCTCGCCCATTCGCCCGGAACGTCTTCTTCTGGGAAGATCGCGCTGACTGGGCAAGCGGGGACGCAAGCGCCGCAGTCAATGCACTCGTCGGGGTGAATGTAGAATTGGTCGTCGCCTTCGTAGATGCACTCGACGGGGCAAACTTCGACACAGGCGCTGTCTTTGGTTCCGATACAAGGTTGGGCGATTACGTGAGCCATGGTTGTTTCCTCCTAAGGAATATAGAGCATTTGAGCGCTCGAGTAGAATAGTTGTATCAGATAGATTTTCCCACGTCAAGCACAACAAACCATAGCGAATTAGTCGGAATTGATTTTTGGTGGGTTGCATTACCAAAACAACCTGTTTTCTCGAGAAATTTGTATACTGCGCCATGTTTGACCCGATTTCCGAAGACCCGCATTTGGACGCGTTGCACCCAACCAGTAATCAAAGCGTGCGAATTGGGGAGATGAACGCACTTTTGCATCATGCGGGAGGCTCGCATTCGCGTCCAGCCGTGCTGTTGCTGCATGGTTTCCCCGGTTGGGAGCGTAATTTTGACCTGGCTCATGCCTATCGCCGCGCTGGTTTTCATGCCCTGGTGATTCATTACCGAGGGGCTTGGGGCAGTGCTGGTACGTTCAGCTTCACCCATGTCCTCGAGGATGCCCGAACTGCTTTACAATGGCTCGAGACGCACAAGGATGTTGACCCGAAACGCATTGGCATTGTTGGGCATAGCATGGGCGGTTGGATTGCCCTTGCCACAGCCGCCAGAACCCATATGCCAACGGTTGCCATTGCGCCAGCCAATTTCGGCAAGTATGCCCAGACCCTGCGCGAGCCAGAAGCCCGTGCTGCGTGGCTCGAGTGGTGCAAAGGTACGATTGCGCCACTGAATGCCAACGCCGAAGACCTGACCGATGAACTGATTGAAAACGCCCAAAGATGGAATCTCGAGAACCTCGCCCCAGACTTTGAAATGCCCTTGATGCTGTTCGGGGCTGAGCGTGATGCGATTGCTTCTTGCACCATCGAGTATGTGCAAAAGCCATTACTTGAAGTGCTACCCAAAAAACCCAAGGTAGAGAATTTTGCCACTGACCACAGCTTCTCGAGCCACCGAATTGCCTTGGCTCGAGCCAGCCTGACTTTTTTGCAAAAACACCTCGAGACCTTTCAGTAAGAGTAAACCCTAGTTTTATCGGTAATCTGGGCTTTACATTAGGCTTAAACCAGAGTGTTATGCTCTTCCAATGACCCCAGAAACCATGAAAGCGATTGTAGTCAAAGAACTCGGTGGACCAGAAGTTCTCGAGATTCAGGACATTCCCGTACCAACCCCACGCAAAGGACAAGTGCTTTTGAAAGTCTCGAGTGTCGGCTTGAACTTCGCTGATATTCTCGCCGTGCGTGGCGAATACCTGACTCGTACCCGCACACCCTACACGCCCGGCATGGAATTTAGCGGCACCGTCGTTGCCCTCGGTGAAGGTGTGACCCACCTCGAGGTCGGACAACTCGTCGCCGCCCTCGGTGGTAGTGGCGCATTTGCAGATTACGCCACAGTGCAAGCTGCTGCCTGCTTACCCATTCCAAAAACCTTGAATGCCAGGGAAGCCGCCGCCTTGCCAGTCTCGTTTTACACCGCGTACTTTGCCCTGCAAACCCTAGGTAAAGTTAAAGAAAAAGAAGTTGTCTGGGTCGAAGCCGCTGCAGGCGCACTCGGCACCGCCAGCATTCAACTGGCAAAAGCCATGAACTGCACCGTCATTGCCACAGCCAGCACCCCAGCCAAACTCGAGTTAGCCAAGAGCCTAGGCGCAGATGCCACCTTCTTAGGCGACGACCCAGAGTTACGCCAAAAAATCCTCGAGTTTGCACCAAACGGCGTGGATGTCTATTTGTCTGTCGCAGGAGGGCAAGGCTTCCAAGACCGATTAAGCCTCATGAACAGCCTCGGGCGGGTCATGGTCATCGGTAACGCCAGTCGTGAACAAGCCAGTTTGAATCCAACCGTGCTGATGAAAAAGAACGTTGCTGTAATCGGCGTGTGGCTGACCCCATTCATGGGTCAAGCCGAAGAAATGCAAGCCGCCAGCCGCTTCATCTACCCGCTTCTCGAGAGTG
>JAAFJQ010000103.1 GCA_013298185.1 Deinococcales bacterium | reverse complement strand
GCTGGCAAGTTCATGACCGTCAATGCCCCAACCACGGGTACATTCGAGATTCAAAAAAAGAGCGATGGCAGCCGAGTTTTAGCCATCAAGAACCTCAAGACCGAAGCTGGTCCTGACCTTCATGTCTACTTGTACGCTGGCGCTATCCCAGCCAAAGATGCCAAGAACGTCAAAGGCACCAAATTCGTTGACCTTGGCAAATTAGCTGCACCATTCAAAGGCAATTACAACTATAAAGTTCCAGCCAACACCAAACTCGAGCAATTCAAAAGCGTGATTATTTGGTGCGATGTTGCCAAAGTGACCTTTGCTGGAGCTAACCTGAAGTAATCCTTTCAAGCCAGTGCTGCGTTTGTCCGTCAGTCTTTTCCCCTCGAGCGTGCCTCGAGCCAAGCACTCGAGTGAGTCTCGAGCCAAAAGGAGTTTTATCATGAATATCAAGAAATCAATCGCTGCTTTGATCGTCGCTTCTAGCTTTGCTGCTGCCATTGTTCCAAATGCCTTGATTGCCAATGCTCAAACCGTGCAAACCGTGACCACCGTGGAAACCGTGTTGAACTTCGCCAAACTGAATAGCGTTGCTGCCCCAACCACAGGCACGATTGCGATTGTGAAGAAAACCGATGGAAGCACCGTCTTGCGTGTGCAGAACTTGAAGACTGAAGTCGGACCTGACTTGCATGTGTACTTGTACGGCGCTGCCACACCAAATAAGGATGCCAAACCAGCCGCAGTCAAAGCCGTGAAGTACCTTGACCTTGGCAAACTCCCAGCGCCATTCAGTGGGTACTACGAATACAACGTTCCAGCCAACACCGACCTCAGCCAATTCAAGAGCGCTATTATTTGGTGTGATGTTGCTGGTGTGACTTTTGCTGGTGCGAGCTTAAACTAAATCTTACGTTGGTCAAATTTTCCCTCGAGCCAGCTAAGTCTCGAGGGAAAATTCTTGCTCGAGGCTGGCTGGACTTTGGGCGGATAGGTTGAAGCTCGCTCAAAGAGCCATTAAGTTATGCTCAAGCCAACAAAAATTTCATTGGAATATCTAAGCGCTTACTCCACGAGCTTTCTGAATGCGATTCGCCCAAGAATGCTCGAGTCATCCAAGCATGTTCAGTGTAGCCAAACTCGAGTAGAACAGCATCCAAGGCATCTTGGTACGGCTTATAAAACTGGTCGCCTGTTTGATCACCATGGTCTAAGTATATTTTTCGGCTGTTGGCGGCTGGCAGATGTTGTTGCAAATAAGCTCGAAATTGGGCAGCCACCTCAGCATCGGTTTTTGGGTTCATGAGTTCAAAGGCTGCCAGTGGTAAATGGGTTGATAAACCTGCTGACCCACCAAAAATATGTGGGTATTCACACAGCCCATACAGCGAAATCAAGCCGCCCATACTTGACCCCATGATCAATGTGTTGGCATGGTCAGTCAGGGTTGAAAAATGGGCATCAATCATGGGTTTAAGTTCTTCAACCAAAAATCGTAAATACAAATCAGCTTGGGGTTTATTCCTCAGTTGCTTTTGAAAAAGCAGTTCTTTGGTGGGTGACGGAATTTGTTCAATGATTTTCTGGGGAAAATACTCGGAATGACGATACTGGTCATTGTTCCAAATCCCGACCACAATAAAATCTCGAGTTTGTTTGGTCTGCATTAAAACGCTGGCGGTTTCAGCAACTCCCCAAGATTGCTGATTCCAAGTACGGCTTGGGTCAAAGAGCATTTGTCCATCGTGCATGTACAAAACCGCGTACTTTTGCTTGGAGTGATAACCTTCGGGAAGCCAAATATCAATGTTTCGCGGATCAACAAAACTCGAACGCATCATCTCGAATCTAAGGATTCTGCCGACTGAGACAGGAACTTCGGTATAGGCAGGGAATGGATTGGTCTTGGACATGGTTTTGAGTTTAGCTTAACCCGAACCAAGAGGCAATTACGGGTTTAAGGTGTCATTCTACTCTCAACGCCGTTTGTGAAATCTAAAAATAAGTATAGGGTCATTTTGTTTTGTTCGCTCTTATTGTTTGATTACAGATTCATAGTACTACTCCTCGAGAGCATCAAGATTAGCATTGCTGTAGACACTCTGGACATCATCTAAATCCTCGAGCGCCTCGAGTAATTTCATGACTTTACTGGCATCTTCAGCATTTAATTCGGTGGTGTTCTCTGGGGTGCTGGTAAATTCAACACTGATGGGTTCAATGCCAGCCTTTCGGAAATTCTCGGCAATGCCAATCATGTCGGCAAAAGCAGTGTAGACATCCATTCGTGGCTGACCTTCATCGTCGTAGACTTCAAAGTCCGATGCTCCAAAATCCATTGCCATCAGTTGAGTGTCGTCGTCGTTCTGGGCAAGGGTAATCAAGCCTTGTCGGGTGAACATCCATGCCACGCCACCGCTCATGTTGCCACCGTACTTGGTAAAAGCATGACGCACTTCGCCAGCCGTGCGGTTGCGGTTGTTGGTTAAGCCGTACACCAGCACGGCTACACCGGCTGGGGCGTAACCCTCGTAAATCACTTCGTCGAGTTGAGCCGCTTCGCCGCCACCAAGGGCTTTTTTGATGGCGTTGGCAATGTTATCGGCAGGAACGCCATCGCGCTTAGCAAGCGATAAAGCATTTTTTAAGCCTAGATTCGCGGCAGGATCGCCACTGTTACCACCGCGAACAGCTGCGGTGATGGCTGCGAGGTGCTTGGAGTACATTGCACCGCGTTTTTTATCGGTGACTGCTTTTTTGCGTTTGATTTGCGCCCATTTACTATGACCTGCCATAACCTACCTCCTGTCTCGAGAAACGAAGAACCTAATGCCGTCTCGAGAATGGTGGCGGTGGGTAAATGGCTTCGTAAACAACATCATTCACAACTCTGGAAGATTAACACATTGCAGCACTTGCAGAGTAGGTGCTATCCTTTTGGGGTCGTGGGGATGTAGCGCAGTTGGGAGCGTGCATGAATCGCACTCATGAGGTCACGGGTTCGACTCCCGTCATCTCCACCAAAAACCCTTCTCGAGAAATTCTCGAGAAGGGTTTTTTCATAGTGCAGCGTTTCGTAAGTCCTTACATTCTGCTTCCCAGAATTGTCGAACAAAGAAGACGCTGCACTCTTTTCCACTCGCTTCGCTCGGAAGTCATAAAGACTTCTGAAACGATGTAATAGCTCTTAGCTCAAATCAGCCTTTCTCGCCGCCAGCCGTGTTACCCGAAATAAAGACTTGTTGGAAGCTATAGTACAGCAACACAATCGGAATTGCGCCAAGCACAGCTGCTGCTGCGAATGTGCCGTATTCGACGCTGAACTGCCCTGTGGCAAATGAGCGCAAGCCCACGCCGACGTTCCAGTTCTGAGCGCCCGTGACCAGCACATTGGCTGTCAGAAATTCGGTGTATGTTCCCACGAATTGCATCAGGAAAATAAAGACCATCATTGGACCTGAAAGCGGCAACACAATTTTGGTAAAGGCTGTCCAACGGGTGCAACCATCCACCAAAGCCGCTTCCTCGAGACTGGCTGGTAGGCTTTCAACGTAGCCCTTGTAAATCCAAGTGCCGAATGAAACTGCGCCACCAGTATACGCAATCACCAGACCGGGCAGGCTCTCGGTTAAACCAAGTCTGTAAACCAGTTCGTACATGGCAACCAAGCCTAAGAGCGCTGGGAACATTTGAATAAAAATCAGGAACATCAGGAATTCAAAGCGCCCCGGAAAACGCAAACGCGCCAAGCCGTAGCCGGTGGTGGTGCAGAGCAGCACGGTTAGCACACCTGTTGCACCGGACACCAAGAAGGTGTTGCGAATCCACAATAAGAATTTGCTCGAGTTGCTAAAGCCCGTGAATTGGTCAATGGTCAGCGTACCAAAGAAGGCAAACACACCCAGAATCGCAACCCATGTTGAGATGACTCGAGCGCGGTTGATGTTTGGGTCGGCGCGTCCACCGCCATTTTGTTGCACGATCGCCCAAACCACACCAATGCCCAGCACGCCAATGGCAGAAATCACCAGAAGCAGCCATTGCCATTGGTAAATAATCACGCCATCAAAGAGCTTGGCGTAGTTGGCGAAACTCAGACCCTCGAGACTTGGCAGCACCCTCGAGCGAATCAGCAGCGGTTCTTCGCTTGTACCGAGCGTGGCTTGGGTGAGGCGGTTGAGTGGGTCAAACGAGGCGCTGACCACATAGAAAATAGGGTATAGGGAAAACAGAATCACAAACCAAAAGAAAACGTGCGTCAGTTGGTCATTCAGCACCGATAAGTAACTGACCTTGCCGTGCTTGCGAGCTGCTTGTCCTATCATTTTGCCGATGTAACTGGTTAAGCAGACCAAACCAACAATCGCAACCAAGCCAAATAAGGTGTTCAGCGCTGCATTTTCCGGATAAAGAATTGCAAAGCTCTTGCCTTTGACCCTCGAAGAGAGGTCGCGCCACAAGAAAAACAGGGCAATCAGAACACCAGCAACAATGCTCCAGTTCAGCACCACCCGCCAAACGGGGGTGCGTTGTTCGTACTGCATGGGTGTTGAAGGGCTGCTCATTTTCTCGCCTCCTTAAAGACACCTGCGGCTCGGAAGTTAAAGATCGAAATAATCACGGTTAAAATACCAACAATCACCGAAACCGCACCCGCCAAACCATATGCCTGAGCGCCAGCGCCAGTAAACGCTGTGTTAAAGCCCCATGAAAGCAAAATATCGGTGGCTTGAGCGGTGGATTCACGTCCTTCTTCGGCAGGACCGCCTCGGGTGAGCAAATAAATAATCCCGAAGTTATTGAAGTTATAAGCAAAGGTCGCCAGAACAATTGGTGTGAAAGCGGCTTGGAGCATTGGTAGGGTAATAAACTGCACTTGCTCGAGCTTGGTTGCGCCGTCCATTTCGGCGGCTTCGTAGAGTTCGTCTGAAATAGCCGACAGTGCGCCTAGGGTAGCAGTCATCATGTATGGGAAACCCAGCCACAGGTTGACCAATAAAATGGCAATTTTTGCCCAAAGTGGATCGGTCAGCCACGGAATCGGCAAACCCCCAAATAAACCAAGCAAGCGGTTTAAGCCGCCAAAGTTTTGGTTTAAGAGTGCCACCCAAAGCTGAATTGAAATCACGCCCGGCACAGCCCAAGGCAGAATCAGAATCGAGCGATAGAAATTACGGAATTTTAAGCGTTTATTGTTCAGTAAAATACCCAGAAGTAAACCCACAATCACATTAATTAAGGTTGTAGATAAGGCAAAAACGACCGTCCAAATCAGTACAGGATAAAGCTGTTTACTGGATTTGGAAAAAATCTCAGTGAAATTTCCAAAACCAATGTTAGCCACAGGATTAATCCGCCGCACTCGAGTGTAATCGGTGGGCAATACACCTTGATTTGGAGCTAGGGTGATGATGTTGCCTTCGGCTTTTAAGGCATAGTAGGTCTTGCCCGGTCTGCCCAGCTCGGCATCGGAACGCAATTCAATCGGTTCATTGACACACCCTGGTTGACGGCAGGCTAAGGTCTCGAGCTTGGAGTCCCCTGTCAGCTCTAAGGTGTTTGCTCCAGTAACTTTGATGGAAACTTCGGTGGTGCTGTCTGGGCGGTCATTATTCTGTGCATTAAAATTAGTAAAAGCATACCCAAAGGTCATGATGATTGGGTAGACCGTAAATGCCAGCAAACAAATGATGGCAGGCAGCATGTAATACCAGCTAATCAGCCACGGAAAAATCCGAATTGCTATCAAGAGCAGTGGTATCAGTGCAACCACCACAAAAATAAGTAAGATCCATGCTTTTACGCTTGGAAAAGCCGCAATCACTGCACTGGTGAGAATCGTGCCAATCAGCAAGCCAAGGGCGCAAATCCCTAAGACCAAACCGATGGCAAATGCCACCCCTGCCCCACCTTCGGGTGGTTTATTTGAGCCAATCCCAAAATAATCTGGCTTTGCTGTCATCATTGCCATGTCCGTCTCCTCTCGAGCTTGGCGTTATCTCGAGGTTTTATCTCGAGACTTCAATTTTCTTTGATTGTATTCTAACGTACACACCCCGCCTATTGATAGGGCGGGGTGTGGTGTGGCTCGAGTTTTAAGATGTGGTTGGCATGTTAAAACTCGAGTGGTTTACTTCTTGTTGATCGCGGCTTTGATTTGATCCACACCTTTAGCCAACAAGTCGGCGGCGTTGGCGTTGGCTGACTTGATGATCAGGTTTTGAGCGTCGCCCCAAGGACCCCAAACTTGACCCATTTCTGGGATGTTTGGCATTGGGATACCCTTGGCAATGGCTGCACCGAAGCCAGCTGCCACTGGGTCTTTGCCAAGTTGACGCACAGCGCTTTTACTAATTGGCAAGCGTCCACCGATTTTGTTCAAGCTGATTTGGTTGGCATTGCTGACCAAGAACTTAGCAAATTCAGAAGTCACACCTTTTTGCTTGCTGTAAGCGTTCATGACCACACCGCGCACGCCGAGGAATGGTTGGAAGTCTTGGGTTGCACCGGTTGGGCGTGGTGGCAAGCCAATACCGTAATCAATCTTGGCTTTCTTGATGTCTGCCATCTTCCAAGGACCGTTGAGCCACATGGCGAGGTTGCCCTTGAGGAAGAGGTCGGTTTGCAGTTGGTCATCTTCTGCGCCTTCTGGAATCAACTTCCACTTGAAGCGCATATCAGCCAGCATTTGTGCGGCTTTGACCGAACCAGCGTTTGCCAGACCAATGTCGTTGATGTTCAAGCTGCCGTCTTTGTTCTTACCGAAAACGTAACCACCGAAGGCGCGGTAGTAACCGTGTTGGTGGTATTGGATACCGATTGGGCTTAGGTAGCCGAATTGTTGTTTTTCGGCGTTGGTCAGGCTTTGAGCCACTTTGATAAACTCATCCCAAGTCTTGGGGATGCCACCGGGCAAGAGCTTTTTGTTGTAAATAAGCGCCACAGCTTCGCCCCACATTGGGATACCGAAGGTACGTCCCTTGTAGTTAAAAGCATCCAAGCTGCTGTCGGCAACATCGGCTTTGAAAGCAACGGTTAAGTACTTATCCATTGGCTCGAGAACACCAGCGCTGGCAAGTTGACCAATTTGGTCGTGAGGAATAGTGGCGATTAGGTCAGGACCCTCGCCCTTTGGAGCGCTTTGGATGAACTTATCACGGTTTTCACCAAGTGGCACAGCCACGATCTCGAGCTTCGCGCCTTTGGCTTGTGGAGTCTTTTCAAAGGCATCGGCGGCTGCCGAGAACCATTTGAGTTCTTCGGTGGCAAAATCTGTCCAAATAACGAGTTTGCCTTGTCCTTGTACGGTTGCACCGGCGGCGAGCGCGAGGCTCAGTGCGGCGACTGCTGCTGCTACTTTCTTCATTTCATTTCCTCCGTTGGCAGTGCCAGAGTCCCGATTTTGGTAGCGCTTCCATGACCAAGGGTACACGAGAACACTCGAGAGCGGGATTTTTCTGGCTGTTTGCCTAGCCCAAATGCTAACACAAGATTTCAAGAAGTGGAAGAGCGCAGTCCACATTTTGCAGCCAAATCACTCAAACCTCGAGCCTCAATGCGGTAAACTATTCATGTGATCGAGCATTACTCCGAGCAAGAACAAGCCTTCATTGCCCTGCTACGCGAAGCGGTGCAGATTCAAAGCCACTCCACCCAAGAAGCTGATGTCAGCCGTTTTCTGGTGCGTTGGATGCACAAGCACGGTTTTCGAGCCGAAATGGACGGCGCAGGTAATGCCGTCGGGACAAGGGGAACAGGCGAAAAAGAAATTGTGCTGCTTGGACATATAGACACCGTCCCCGGTGATATTCCTGTGCGAATCGAGAAAAATCAAGACGGCAAACTCGAGCTTTGGGGACGCGGCAGCGTGGATGCCAAAGGACCATTTTGTACTTTTGTGGCAGCGGTTAGCCTGCTGCCAGAGCATGTTCTTGAGAAAGCCAAATTCATTTGCGTTGGTGCAGTCGAAGAAGAAGCGCCCTCGAGCAAAGGGGCGCATCATGCGATTGCCAAGTACACCCCGACGTACTGCATCATTGGCGAACCGAGCGGTTTTGACACGGTCACATTGGGGTACAAAGGGCGTTTAATCATTCGCGCTCATTTGGAAAAAGACAATTTCCACAGTGCGGGTTCGGACAGCACCGCCCCCGAGGACATGCTGCGGTTTTTCATGGCACTCGAGACTTGGGCAACCACCTTTAACCAAGACCAGCGCTTGTTTGACAGTGTGCAAGTTGCACTCCAAGGTATCCAAAGCGGCAACGACGGGCTACGCCAAACTTGCGATGCAGTGATCGGTTTTCGTTTGCCGCCACGCCTCAATCCAGATGATGCCATGCGCCAACTTGAGCAGGTCAGGCTCGAGCAGAATTTGCATGGGCTGCGAATCAGTTACACAGGGCGCGAAGAACCATACCGAGGCGCAAAAGACACACCACTGACCAGGGCTTTTCGGGTGGCGATGCGAGCCAAAGGCATTCAGCCGCAACTGACTCTAAAAACAGGCACAGCCGATATGAATGTGGTTGCACCGCTCTGGGGTTGTCCGATACTGGCGTATGGTCCCGGTGACAGCACCTTAGACCACACACCCACAGAGCGCCTCGAGTTGGATGAATACCTAACCGCGATTCTGGTGCTGCGAGATGCGCTCGAGCGGCTGGTGTAAATTAATAAAGGATACATTGGCAAAGCGTTTTTCGAGGAGATGTTCAAAAAATACGCGATTGTGGTGGTGACTGGGTTAAAGAATGGGATGAAAAATGTTTTGCCACAGACGAGCGAAAATGCCTTCTTTTTGCGAAAACGGTGCATTGTTGAGACAATTATTGATTAACTCAAGAACATTTCGCTGATTGAACATACTCAGCATCGGAGTATGACCCGCTTTTTAATCAATTTGCTTTGTGGGTTGATTGCTTATTCTTTACAGCCAAAAAAACCGAGTTTGCTTTCTGGTGCAGATGTTTTGCTTGCTCCTTAACTACAACTCAAGTCCAGTGATCAGGCATTACTCACAAGGCAGCGCAGTTCCAGACCTTTGAGCGCTCTGGCTGCCTCCTCAGCAGCCATTGTTTGCAATCGCTCCATCGCATCTTCGGAGTACCAAGACATGTGTGGTGTGAGCAGAACCTGCTCGAGATGACGCAGTGGCGAGTCAAACTCAAGCGGTTCAGTCTCGAACACATCCAGCGCTGCACCACCAAGTTTCCCCGCTTGCAGGGCGTTGCACAAGGCATTGGTGTCTATCAGTCCACCTCGAGCCGAATTGACAATCACAGCGTTTGGTTTCATGGTCGCTAAGCGCTCGGCGTTCATCAGGTGATGGGTGCTAGGGGTCAATGGGCTGTGCAAACTGATGGCATCGGCTTGGGTTAGTAAAGCCTCGAGCGTACAAATTTCAACCCCAAGCTGCAAGGCTCTTTCTGGTGTGAGCATCGGGTCGCTCGCCACAAAACGACACCCAAACGGGCGAAGTCGCTCGAGAACGGCTTGACCAATTCGACCCAAACCAATAAACCCGATGGTTGTGCGATTCATCGGCAAGATTGGTCTGGAAACCTTTATGCCGTTCCAACCTCCAGCCCGTAATTCTTTCTCGAGTGGAACAAGTTTGCGAAGCAGTGAGAGCATCATCGCAACCGTGTGATCGGCAACCTCCTCGAGGCAATAATCTGGCACGTTTGCCACCTGAACACCCAATTCTCGAGCCGAAACAAGGTCAATGTTGTCCACGCCCACGCCATAACGAATCACGGTGGCGTTTGGCGCAAGGACTTGGAGGGCTGATTTGGTGATTGGTGCAAATTGCGCCAGTACCACTTTTGCACCGCGAATCGCATCAATTACTTCATGTTCGGTTTTGCATTGATGGGCGGCAAGGCTTGCACCGATTTGCTCGAGGACATGCCGTTCTGGCTCGAGATTTGGGAAAGTCCAATCGGTCACGGGTACGATGTTGTCTTTCATGTCAGTGTCTCCATTCCCTCGAGTTGCCTGCGTTTCCACGAGCTTCGCTCGATCTATGACTATCAAAAAGCAGCGCTTCTTGACCCCAAAGTAGCACCTGTCGTGACCACAGACGCGCACCTGACGGGCGTGGTCGCTGACGGGCTTGGGTCGCTTCGCGCAGGGAGAGGGGTTCGGGTTGGCTTTTCGTTTCTGTTATGTCTGGAGAAGCCAAGTTCAATTCACAAGCACCCCTCTTTGAGGCGCGAACAGCCCGACAGGTGCTATCTTGTGAGCAAGAAGGGTCGAGCGCAGCGAGGGGGAGTAAGTGAGGCATTGCGTTTTTCGATTTGATCCTTGAGAAGATTTCTTGACCTGATGCCTATAAGTGGAGCTTGTCCCCTTCCATGCTGACCTAGGGCAAAAAAGCGAGAAGCCAATAACTAGAAGCTAGAAGCTGCCAACAGTTTTAATCCATATGCCATTGCAAAGGCAGCAAAAACGGAAAATTGGTTCTCGAGTCAACTTCAATTTTCATGATTGGTGCCATGGACGCGCCCCAACGCGCATTGACTTCGCTGGCATTGAGTGCGTTGATCGTGGCTTTGAGGTCATCGGTTTCAAAGTATCCAAACAGCGTTAGTCCATGCTTGAAAATCGAGTAATTGCGAATGCCTGCGGCTGTTAAAGTCTCGAGCATTTCGGGCCAAATCTCGTCGTGGCGTTGTTTGTACTCGGCTTCGTAGCCTGGTCGAATCTCGAGTACCCATGCGTATTGTTTCATGTACTGCCTCCTTTGGTTTTTGCTGCTTCGAGGTAATCAAAAACGATAGTACCTGCAACAAGCGTAAAATCTGCCCGCCAATAAAACCCTTCAAGCATCTCGAGAACAGGCAATTTGTAGATGGGTGCTTGAACATTGGCGCGAAGTTCGACGCTGCATCCCCCGCTCCAACACTCGTGAACTTTGATGTCGGCGAGCCGTCGGGCGGTCAGTTGCCGAATGGCGGGTTCGCCTGTGATGTGATTAATAGCTTTGAGGTTGAGGTTCAGGGTGAAATCCATGTATTTCTCGAGCGATTTGGTGCTGTCTTTTTTTTGCTTGTACGCCAACGTGCCTGTAATCACATCAATGCCGTTGCGGGTGACTGTGCCAACAAATAAATCCCCTCGAGCCTCGAGTTTTGGTTCACCAAATTTTTTGGGTTGCCCGTGTACTTCGCGTCCGTGTGAAACGCCAATGTCGCTCGAGAGAAAAAAGTACGGCGAGTACGAGCCAGTTTCGCCGCTTGGCAGTTTTGCTCCGACCATGACGTTGCACTCGCCATACGCCCCAATCCAATCCACATCGTTCATTTTGTAGATGTGAATCATCACCACGTCGCTGGTTGACTCGAGTGGTGGCGGCAAGAGGTCGCGGATGGCTTCAGGGTTGGTGCGGTAGGTCAGGGTCAGCACCTCGGCATTGCGAAACTGCATTGGAAAAGGTGGCACCATCGGCGCATCCCAAGGGGTCGAAAAACCGCCTTGTAGGATGTCCTCGAGCTTCAAATGATTCACGCGCTACCCTCGAGCAAGCGCGGCGCATCGGCGGGAGCGCTCTTGCCGACCCGCTCGTAATACTCGGCGGGAATGTCCTTGGGGTCTTTGTAAATGTACCAAGTGCAGTTGCCATCGCCCGTGTACTCAGTCACGCGCATCGGATGACCGTAATGCTCGATAGCCAGAATCTCGTTGACGAAGGCACAATGCCCGCAGTAATGACAGACATCTTTCTTGCCCCAAGTCCAATCGTGTGCTTCGCGGTCAAAGCCAAAGAGTTCTGGGTTTTTCTCCTGACCAGATTGGAGGCGTTGAATTGCCACGCCGCCAGAACCGCATGGCTCGAGTGAGATTTTCCAGCGTTGTCCTTCGTCGGTGACGGGAACTTCGCCGCGTCGCCCTGTTCCCATCAAATGCCCGCGCAGACCTTCAACCGAAAGTTGCAATTGGGTTTCGGGGCTGGCAGCCATGACTTTATCGTAACGGTCTTTGTAATAACTGCCCAGAATCGCCCGAAACGCCCGCTCGAGACCTTCACTGCCTTGGGTTTGGTCTATGTACGTGAAAAAACTCCAAGCCCATTTGACGTACATGTCGTGGACAACTTCCCATTCTTTGCGAGCGTACTCGAGACGGGTTTTTGCCAGTTCAATGTCGCCAGATTCGATGGCTTCTTCGATGGCGGTCAGGGTCGAAATGCCGAGTTGTTCGGGGGCATCTTGGCGCAAGAATCTGCCCAGTAAATCTGAAGGCGCGAGGTTCATATCAACTCCTTTGCTACGAGGTTCATAGCATCTCCTTTGTTGCAAGGTTCATACCATCTCCTTTTTGGGGGTACTCGAGTAACCGCTCCAGCCGCCAGTCACGCTGATGGTTTCGGCGGTCATGAATTGTGCGTCGTCGCTTGACAAATACGCCACCGCTCCAGCCACATCTTCGGGGGTACACCAGCGTCCCAATGGAATACCTTTTAAGACAGCTTGCTCGAATTCTTCCCACGGTTGCCCAAGTAAATCGGCTTTGGCACGAAACCATTTTTCCATGCCGGTGCCAGGTCCAATATGTCCGGGCGCAACCGCATTGACCGTGACACGGTACGGGGCAAGCTCGAGTGCCAGACATTGGGTGAATGCCAGAATTGTACTCTTAGAAGCCACATAAGCGCTCGAGTATGGGTTGCCCGTGATTTTGGTGATGATGTTGATGATTCGTCCTGATTCGCGGCGCATCAGGTGCGGCGCAAATGCCCGACAAACAAAAAAGCAACCTCGAGCATTGGTGTTTTGGATGCTGTCCCAATCTTCATCGGTTAGATGAATTGCTAGTTTTTGAATGTGAATCCCAGCGTTGTTGACCACGATGTCAACCCGACCAAACTGCTCGAGAACCCGATCTGCCAGCGCGTTGACCGATGCGCTCGAGGTGACATCGGTCTGCACGGCAATCCCGTTTAATTCTTGGGCGGTTTTTTGGGCTTGCTCAAAATTCAGGTCGGCAATCACGGGAATAGCCCCCTCAGATGCCAGCCGAGCGGCGATGGCTTGACCGATGCCTGCCGCGCCGCCTGTGACCACTGTAATTTTACCCTCGAGCCGCTTCATAAGTACCTCCGTACCAGATCACGCAGTTTGACGGTTTCGGTCAGCACATCGTCATAAAGCGTTCCCATGTAATCTTGATGGACGTACTCGAGTGCCAGAAAACCATCGTATCCAGCCTCGCGCAATGTGCCGATCAAGGCTGGGAAATTGATTGTCCCCTGCTCGAGTTTGGCTTGAAGGACACCCATTCTGGCTTGCCGCAGGTGAAGGTGCGCGGTATAAGGCACCAGCACATCAATCTCTTCTTGGCGATAACCCAGACAAATAAAATGCGCGTAATC
>JAAFJQ010000102.1 GCA_013298185.1 Deinococcales bacterium | reverse complement strand
TGGCGTGTCTTGCCACAATCTCGAGCAGGGCAGTGCCGTAGTTCTCGAGGGTGGTTTGACCAACGCCTTTGATTTGGATCAGTTCTTCTAAGCTCTGTGGGGCTTTTTCAGCGATTGCCTCGAGAACCGCGTTGGTGGCAATTAGAAAAGCACTCAGCCCACTCGCCCTCGCTACTTCTCGTCGCCATGTCCAGAGGTCTTGGAGGAATGGTTCGCTGGGTTGGGTACGTGGCTTTGTTTCTGGTGTGGCTCGAGAAGAACTGTCTTGTGTCGCTCGAGATGGGCTATCTTGCGTGGCTCGAGAAGTATTTTCCAAAGCTCGAGATGGTTTTTCTTGGGCAATAGGCTTTTCTTTGCTGACCGCGCTTATCAACCCGTGGTGCATTCGTAATTCGCCTTTCTCGAGCATACCAAGCATCACATCGCGGATGGTTTGCCGTCCGTGTTTTTTCAGTGCGCCGTGCATTGGGTGGCGCTGCAAGCCTTTACTTTCAATACTGGTACTGCTCGAGCCAACCAGCAGGGCAGTGATGTCTCGAGGCTCTAAGCTGTGGCTCGAGAGGAGCTTTTGGAGAGCCGCACGAATTTGTTCTTGACTGCTTGGACTGGTGCGTTTCTCGAGTTTGGCGGCTTGGGGGCGTAGATTGAGTTCGCCAATGCTCGGGTCACACGCATCGCAGCGTTTGCAGGGCGGGATGCGTTCACCAAAATGCCCAATCAGAAAAGCCCGACGGCAAGCTCTGGTTTGGGCGTAACCCACGACTTTCTCGAGTGCCGTATCCTCGAGTTTGCGGCGGCGGTACATGCTGCTGAAATCCACGGTTTTACGAGCATTAATCACTTGAAATGCCCCACCAATCGCTTCGATGTTGCCATTCTCGAGCAGGAGCTTGACCGCCACATTGATTGGTGTGGTGTCAAAATTCATTCGGGCTGCCACATCACCAGCACTTCCGGGCGTGTTCTCGAGATTTTTCAGCACAGCTTGAACAATTTTTTCAGGCGGATAATTCTTCTCCATGATGCTCTTGCGGGTCATCAGGTCTTGCGGGGCGTAAAGCAGCGCCGCATGAGCCGCCTCGCCATCGCGCCCTGCCCGTCCAGCTTCTTGGTAATAGGCTTCGATGGTGCTTGGCAGCGAATAATGCACCACAAGGCGTACATCGGGTTTGTCCACGCCCATCCCAAAGGCAATTGTGGCGCAAATGCAGTCCAAATCGCCACTGAGAAAAGCATCTTGAACTTCGGCGCGGTCTTTGTCGGACATACCAGCGTGATATGCCCTTGTCCCCAAAATCTCCGCGATTTCCTCAGTGTTTTTTCGGCTGAGGCAGTAGACAATACACGCTCCGGGGTGTTTGGCTCTCAGTGCATGAAGCGCCTCGAGTTTACTGGCTTTGGTTGGGGTGTAATGGCTACTAAAGGTCAAATTTTGGCGGTCAAAACTGCCAACTTGCACCAATGGATCGCGCAACAAAACCCGAGCAATCTCTTCACGCACTTTGGGTGTGGCGGTGGCGGTCAGTGCCAAACGTGGCGCGGTCACACCCTCGAGCAGGCTGCCTAAACCCAAATAATCTGGGCGAAAATCATGTCCCCATTGCGAGACACAGTGGGCTTCATCCACCACAATCAGGCTGGCTTTCTCGAGCAAATTGCGGCTGACTCTGGCGCGTTCAGGGGCAATGTAAACCAGTTTGTAATCGCCATTGCGGATGCCACTAAACCGCGCACTGGCTTCAGATTCGCTCATACCAGAGGCAAGGTAGGTAGCGGGAATACCTTTTCTGGTCAGGGCATCCACTTGGTCTTTCATCAGGGCAATTAACGGGCTAATCACCACGGTTGTTCCCTCGAGCAAGGAAGCTGGCAGTTGATAGGTGAGTGATTTTCCGCCGCCCGTTGGCAACACCGTCAGGGCATCTTGTTTCTCGAGAACAGCTTCTATCGTCTCGAGTTGTAATGGGCGAAATGCGGCATGTCCAAATCGTTTTAGGGCTTTTTGAAGATCGGCACTCGAGGTCACGGTTTATATTACGCCAAAAACAGAAACTAGGCAAAGAGGGTGCTAAATCAACCTACGAAAACAAACCATGTACCAACAGCGCCACAGGCGCAAAACTCCGTCGGTGTTCTTCGGTCACACCATGCTCCTCGAGTGCCAAAAGATGCTGGCTCGAGCCGTAGCCTTTGTGCTGTTCAAAACCGTACCCGGGATGCTGTTTGCTCAAGGCAATCATGTAGGCATCACGGCTGGTTTTTGCCAAAATACTGGCAGCGGCTACGCTGTAACTGCTCGAGTCGGCTTTGGCTGGGGACAACAGTGGTAAATCGGTTTGCAGTTTTAAGTAATCGGTAATCAGGGCATCTGGCTGCGGTTGCAGTTGGGCAATGGCTCGAGCTGCGGCTCGGTGCGTGGCGCGTAGCACATTATGCTCGTCCACTTCTTTGGCACTGGCAAATTCAACTGTCCAAGCCAGACTTTCGGCTTTGATTTCAAGTGCCAGTTTTGCTCGAGCAGCAAAAGACAGGGTTTTTGAATCACGGTAGGCTCTGGGTCTTTGGTCTGGTGGTAAAATCACGGCTGCTACCACTACGGGACCTGCCAATGCACCGCGTCCAGCTTCGTCAATGCCAGCAATGCAGCTCAGACCATTTGTCCAGTGCTGATGCTCGAGCGACCACATGCTGTTGGGCTGTTCCGACCACATGCTGTTGGGCTGTTCCGACCAAATGCTGTTGGGCTGCTTTGAGTTTATTCCCATTGCACAAGCGGAATGGCTTCACCACCTTCAACTGTCACCACGGGTTTGCTGTACCCCGCAGCAAAGCGAACCTCGAGCGTGGCACGGTCAAAGCTGTTTGGACCAACCACACCTTTTCGCACATAAAAGCCTTTTTCGTCACTCGAGATGTCGCCGCTTCTGGTAAAGCGAAGCTCAACAATTTCACCGCGCTTGGCAGTGCGAATGCGGATTCGGTAGGCGTTCTGCCCATCAAATTTTAGGTATTGCGGGGTGGTTTCACGTTTTTTCAGGAAAGCAAACATCATAAAAGCGTATCGGCTTATTGATATAAAAACAAGCCAAGGATAAACACCTTGGCTTGCAATCTCGAGCCGTTACTTTCTGAGTAAATCGCGGATCTCAGCCAGCAATGCTTGATCTGGAGTTGGACCAGCAGGTGCAGCGGGTGCTTCTGGCTTTTTTGAGGCTTGCATTGGAACAACAATCATAAAGTAAATCACAGCTGAAACAGCAACAAAGTTAATCGCGGCTGTCACCACCAAACCAATGTTCAATGGACCAATCGCAAAATCAACCTTGGGTTGTCCAATCAAAGCACCAATCAGGGGCGTGATAATTCCTGCCACAAGCGCTTCAATGATTTTTCCAAACGCCCCACCAATCACAACCGCAATGGCTAAATCAACAACATTGCCTTTCATCAAAAAGTTCTTAAATCCCTCAATCATACCCACACTCCTTATTGGTTTTTTACCCAAGAAGATTGTAGTACAAACCGAACAGCATCAACACTGTGCCTAAGTTTAGGTTGTTCGTATCACCTCGAGCCAATCACCGATTGCTCGAGATTCGTGTTCTGGTACAACCGCCAAGGCATTGCTCTGCACCAAACTGCGTAGCACCTGCGAGCTTTGATTAGAAAAAGCCGCCACGCCATAATGCTGCCCAGTCCAAGTCAGGGTGGCTCGCCACAAACCTTGTTTTGCTCCAGCACTTTTGAAAGGCGTGAGTGCTTTGGCTTGCAGGGTTTCGTAAGCTGGCTCGAGACAACCCATTTTGGCAAACAAGGCGGTTCTCACTACCAAATCAAAAATAACCAAGCTCGAGACTGGGTTTCCGGGCAGACCAAAGACCCGCACGCCCCCGAGTTCCCCAAGGATTGGGGGTCCACCGGGTTTAACACGGATTCGCCAAAAATCAATGCGTCCTTCGGTTTCAAGCAGTTTGCGTACAAAATCGCGTTCGCCCATGGAAACACCACCAATGGTTAAAAGTAAATCTGCTCCTCGAGCCAAAAGCATAGCGGTTCGTAAACTGTCTAAGTCATCGGGGACTTTGGGTAAGACCATGGGTTCGGCTCCTATGGCAAGGAGTTTCGCCACCAAGCCATAGGTATTGGCGTTATACACCGCGCCTTCGGGTAGGGGTTGACCAGGTTCAACAATTTCATCGCCCGTGGATAAAATCGCAATTTTTGGGCGCTCAAACACAGGCAGTATTGCACGTCCCATCGCCGCTGCCAAGGCGAGACTCGAGCCGCTTAAGCGTGTGCCTTTGGGCAGATACATCTTGCCAGTCTCGAGGTCTTGTCCGAGACGACGAATTTCTGGAACGGCTGGTTGATGCAGCAGTACCCATTCACCATCTTGGGTTGTTTGTTCGACCATGGCAATGCCAGTTGCACCTTGCGGTACTGTGCCACCAGTAAAAACCTGAACGGCTTCGCCCTGATTTAATCGTCTCGAGAATGCCGTTGCACCGGCTGCGACCTGACCGACCAAACGTAAACGCACAGGGTTGGTTGGGGTAGCGCCTTGTGTTTCCTCGAGCAGCACCGCAAAACCATCCAAAGCGCTGTCATCGGTATTGGGATGATTGACCAAACTGCTTAAATCAGTTGCTAAAACCCGACCTTGTGCCTCGAGCAATGGCAAATGCACCACCTTTGGTTCGGGCAGTGCGGACACCAGAGCAGCGACAGCTTCGGGCAGGGTTAAATTGGTTTTCATCGGGTGCTTAGGATACTGCATCTGAAGCAAGGTAAGATGTTCCCATGATTGGTTTTGAATTGTTGTACCAAAAAGCCAAAGAAGTCTTATCACCTCGTCAACCTACGCGATCTGCTGCCCTTTGATTGGTGTGAAGCGCGGTAAATCCGGGTATCTCGATAAAAAGTGCTGGGGCTTTATTGGGCTGCGTTCTCGAGTTCTGGGGTTTTTGGTGAGGTTTGAATGGATTTCTTGAGGACTTGCAAAACCAAGGTTGGTGTGCGACAATCCCAAAGCTCAGGCGTGGGCGGTTAGCTCAGCGGTAGAGCATTCGCTTCACACGCGAGGGGTCGGAGGTTCAAATCCTCTATCGCCCACCACGCTAAGGACACATTACTTCATGTAGTGTGTCCTTGCTTCATTTATAGCGTTTTTACTAACTTATCGCGTTTTAGCCGTTTCTTATCGCCTATTTTTTGGACACGATGCCTTAAATCTGCGTCAAATGCAGTTTTAGAGTTTAGAAAATGGTGCAGCCGTGAGACATCATCAACACGCGCAAGCGTGTTGTGTAGTCTCGCGGTCTGCCTTTTTCCAATTTTTAAGACTCTCGGGGGTAGCCGATGAATCGCGCCGTGCTGGTATCACCACGGCGCAAATTACAAAAACAGTCTAGGAAGGTCGAAGCAAGACGATTCCGCCGTGATTTGGTCACACTCCCTTGTGTGCAATTCTCCGTAGGCTGGCTTAATATCTCCTTGCCCATCCACATCTCTGAGGCTTCTTGGTTGCTTGACCTCCTCGAGTTGTCCGAGTCGTTCACAGAGAATAACCGCCCTTGGCGTGGTTATCCTGCCAGTGCTTCGGCTGCCTCGGGTGTCCAAATTGGCTTTGAGACTGGTGAAGCTGGTGGAATGCACATCTCTATCCCTGCCGAACACTTGGCACGTTGGTCGTGGTCGCGCCTCCGTGCCATCTTCCGCCGTTTGCTCGAGGTGGAGGGCTTGCGGGTTGGTCGCATTGATTTGACCAACGATGATTTACGCCGTCAAGTTGAATTGCCTAGTGTTGTACAACACTCAGACGCGGGGAACGCTGTTACACGCTCTAAAATCAAGCCTCATATTGAGATTCGACCTCGTGGCGGTTCAATACTCACGGGCTGTTCTTTTGGATCAAGAAAGTCTGACTCTTATCTGCGGGTTTATGACAAGTACCTCGAAGGGATGGCAAAGCGGCGGGAATACCTTGAGAACTTCATCAGGTGGGAACTCGAGTTAAAGAATGAACGCGCCTTAGCTGCCCTCAAAGATTTGGTGCAGCTCGAGGAGTGGGACTGTCCCGCCTTCGTGTGGGGCTTGGTGCGTGGGGTGGTTGACTTTCGGCAACGTGACGCAGATTCTAATGTCTCGCGTTGTCCGTTGCTGGGTTGGTGGGATGCACTTGTCTCGAGTGCTGACAAGGTACGGTTAAGGATTCCCAAGGCGGCTGATACGCTCGAGCGGGTTACAACATGGTTAGAACGGGCGACAATGCCACTTCTCGCGGTCACATTGCGAGTACGCGGCTTGTCTTGGCTTCTCGCGGCACTACAGCAAGGTGTGATTCGTTGGCGACCTCGACACACTGCTTTGCTCAGGGCTGGAATGATTGGTGAGACTTAAATGTGCGTTCTCCTATAACAAGCGCACATTTGTTTCAAAATTGATACATTTACTTATTTTTCCCTCATCAAACCGCGCACATTTGTCTCAATTTTGAGACTATCCAGTTCATCACTGTTTGGTTTACAATCAAAGACATGCCGCGTATTCCTAAAAAACAAGAGTTGGAGGCACTTAACCAGATGGAACAAATACTTCCTTTAGACTTAGAAAACATTGTTAAAAAAGCTGCTGCTGAATATTTTGGCGATGGGAAGATACTGGAGTCTGCTATTGGGGCTTTAATCATCGGGAAATTATATGGTTGGCAACCATTGCGTGTTTTACACAATGCTTCAGTTTATGCAAAATATCAAAAAATTTTGGGTGTAAAGTTTGCTGATGTTTGTCCGGCTCGTGGACCTTTGGCGGGTCGCTCTGTTGGGCTTCAAATTGATGACTCGATAGCCAATTTTTGGAAGATTGCAAAGGGTGAAATCAAAGTTCCAAATAAGGGACTATTCGATAAATCGTAAACACGGCTAACTTAAGCAGGGGTTGACAAACATCCCCTGAGTCTTTATATTACTCATCATGGGATGTTTAACATCCCATTGGAAGCCCGTTTGAAGTTTGGCGACTGAAACGGGCTTCTGCACAAACCCCTAAAGGAGAGGTATCTATGCCCAGTAAGCGTACCAAATTTTATTCTGATGCACCAATCGAACTCTTGCCCTTAATACTCGAGGGGGATCGTCAGCTTAATGGCTTGACTTCCAATGGTGAGTATTCAATAGCTCAGGAGAAGGACTTAAGGCATAAAGCCATTCAAACTGTATCAAAACTTGAAAGCCTCCTTAACAAGCCTAAATCTTCATACTTAGACTTAAAAACACTGTTTCTATGTGTTCAAACAGATATTCAGGCGTTGATTACAGCTTCTGAAACACGAAATATCCACCGAGACAGAGGCGCGAGTGTCAGCGTTTGCGCTGACCGAAGCACCGATGTCGAGAACCTAAACCCACACCAGCCAGCCACAGAACAAGGTGGGGTGCATCATGGGGCGTAAACCCACCCCCCCAGGCGAAGCTCGTCCAGCCCTTCACCACTCAGGCAAGTTTGCTGTGACTACCACCCAAAAGCAGCAAGGGCTACGCACTGTCAAAACCCTTTACGCCAACACACCCGAGGAAGCAACCCGCGCTCATGCTGTTTACGTCATGGGTCTTGGCGTTGCCCCTTCACCTCGTCTCGAGTTGAGTGTCTGGCTGCACCAATACTTAACCCATCGTCTACCCGATTTATCGCGTAGCACACGAGAAAACTACAAAGCCTACTTAAAGCGAGTCCTGCCAGCTTTGGGGACAATGCGACTCGAGGACATCACACCTTGGTCAATGCGTTCTTTTTTTGACTCCATGTCTGATCTCTCGAGCAGCACCCGCCAACATATGTTTGACTTTCTCAACGCTTCGTTTAAGGAAGCGGTCAATTTAGACGTGTTGGACAAGAATCCCATGCGTGGTGTGAATCGTCCTAAAACAAAGGTTTCTCGAGAATCCCAAATGTGGGAAGCTGCCGACGTAGCAAAACTCCTCAAAGCCTTTGAAGGTCATCGCCTCGCCCCTGTCCTGCACCTCTGTTTTACCCTTGGCTTACGGATTGGCGAAGCACTAGCGCTGACATGGGAAGACTTCAAAGCTGACTACATCGAAGTCAGACACACGATAAACACCTATTACAAAGCAGGTGAAGAACCGTTCAGACCGTGCAAATGGGGTTCGGCTCGTCCGATTGCCCTAGACCCTGAGACACGTTCAATTCTTGAAGCACATCACCTCGAGCAAACCCGCGAACAAGGCAACCGCAAGGATTGGAATCCGCTTGGTTTGATTTTCTGCTCACAGGTCGGAACGCTTATCAATCCTCGTAACCTTCGGCGCTTGTTTGAAGCTAAGGTACAGCAAGCAGGAATCAAATACCACGGCACTCACAGCATGAGAAAGACCTATGCAAGCCTCGCGGCTTTGCACTTGCCGATTCAGGATGTACAGGCGCGTTTAGGACACACTGACCCAAGAATGACGCTTAAAGTCTATGCAAAGTCCTACGCCATGCGGAACACTCGGGCGGCTGTGCCATTGGCTACCTTGTTGGGTGGTGCAAAATGATTTTTTACCTTCAAATGCTCATTAAATTCGTATTCAACACATTACTTTACTTTTCACACGCGAGGGGTCGGAGGTTCAAATCCTCTATCGCCCACCACGCAGACGCATTACTCACAGTTTATGTAGTAATGCGTTTTTCTATTTTCCAACCGTGACTTTGCTCACGTTTGGCACTTTTGGCGGTGTTTCATGACACGCCGCTCGAGTACCAAAACAGTCCCAGAGCTGGTGAATCAAGTCATTGACTCCCTGTACTTGCCACTGACCGAGTTCATAAGCGACATTGCCAAGTATTTTGGCTCGGACAAGGGAGTAAGCCACATTAAAGCCCGTCAAATCTACTTGGGGCTTGATCCAATACAGCCCTGTCAAATCTGGCTCGAGCCGATATGATGGCACTCGGGCGCAGATCGTAAGGTTAATCCATTGCTGGTTAAAATCGGCTACAATTCCGACATGACCATGCAGACCCCAACAAAAAACAGCACTCCCCAGCCAAAGCCAAGCAAGGCAGTCAAGGCACTCGAGCAAACTTTTAACCGTTTGCGCTCGGTTCAAGTTGCTAAACCCGCTAAGTTTGACCCGTTCCTAGGCTCGGATGAATTTCGTGACCGCTGACCGTTTTGTGATTGATGCCAATATCGCTCTGTATGCCTTCTCGCCTGACCATGCGCTCACACCCGCGCAACTTCCAAGCGCCGAAGCTGCAAGGCGTTTTTTGTCTCGAGCAGTCCAAGACAATGCCGCGTTGTTCGTGCCGTGGTTGTTCTTTTCTGAAACTGTCAACACCGTGACCAAAAATGTCGCCTCTGGTAACTTGTCCACGCTCGAGGGTGAAACCATGCTCGAGGATATGATGCAAGTCCCTTGGACTCCGTTGCTCCCTAAGTGGCGTGAAGTCTTTGCAATCACGCAAAGCCTGAACCGCTCGAGAAGTGGTGATAGTGAGTTTATCGCTGTGGCATTGGATACAGGCGCGGTACTGATAACCGAAGATAAGGCGCTGCTGAACACCGTGCAAACTTTGGCACTGCCTTACCCAGTTGAAAGCGTACTCTCGCACCCGTGGGGACAACCCTGACCCTCGCTCGCGGCTGTGGTTGTTCACAACTCCACGGTGCAGCTTGTCCGGGTACTCGAGTCTCATGAGTCAAAACACCTGGGCAATCCTGAGACAATCGCGCTCGACAGTGAGACAATCCCGACCGGATAACCCTAAGACAAAACTCGCTGCGTGGCTGTGAATCGCTGCTCGAGCGGTACAATAAATCATGATTCGACTTTTTTTGATTGTTCTCGTGTTTTTCGTTTCCCTCGCTTTGGCTGCTGGTACTGCTCAGGTGACACGCTGGCAGAATTTAGTCATCCACCACACTGAAATCACTCAGCAACTTGATGATCTAACCCGTGTGGAAGTCCTAAACGCTCGAGGGCGTGTGCTGGCAACCATGACGCAAACCATGACCAGAGCCAAAGTAAAGGACTGGACGGGTGACGGTGTGCCTGAACTGGAGCTATACGGTTACACAGGCGGGGCGCATTGCTGCACCATTTTGGCGGTTCTCGAGCGAACAAAAACAGGTGTCCATAACTTGTTCACTTTTGACGCTGGTAACTTTGGCAACCTCGAGCCAGTGCAGTTAGATTCAGATGCAAAACTCGAGTTGGTTGGTACTTCAGATGTGCTGGCTTATTTTGCCGGTGGTTACGCGTATTCCCCCGAGGTGGGTGTGGTCTTTGATTGGAATGGTTCAAAGTACGAATTGGCTTCTAAGCGCTTTCCTCGAGTGCTGCTGAAAAAAGCCCAAGAATCTTGGCGCAGTTACTCGAGCAACAAAAAAACCGATTATGGTTATCGTTACTTGCTCGAGTACCTTGCCAATATGACCGAAGCGGGGCAAGGCGCAAAGACCTTGAAGCAAATTTTGAATGATGCTCGAGTGCTTGAATCTCATAAAATTCTTGTGCGTGAAGATACCAAAAAATTAGGCAAAGAACTGAGCAGAATCCCTTGCTCGCTTTGGCAAGAGATGAAAAAACCATATCGTTTTGATGACCCACTGCAAAACAAATGTTAGGCTTTATGCAATTATGCAAACCTTCATACATTTCTGGTTAAGTCGCCTTAACAACTCGAGAAAAATCGCGTACTGATAGCAACTTTTTGCAACTCAATAGGGCATGGCAGTGAAAACCCACACAGCAATGCTTTGAGCGGCGTAGACTAAAAGAATGGAACTGACCATTCAGGGGGCGCAACAGCAAATGCAGCGCGGTGAGCAAACCGCCCTTGGTTTAACAAAGTATTACCTCGAGCGAATCGAGAAATTCGACCCCGCCTTAAAAAGTGTTCTCGAGGTCAACCCCGAAGCCCAACAAATCGCATCTGAGCTGGATGCCGAGCGCCAACATGGGCAGACTCGAGGTGTGCTGCATGGCATTCCGATACTGATTAAAGACAACGTCTCGACTGCCGACCAAATGCAGACCACGGCTGGATCAAAGGCATTGCTTGGGCATATTGCTTTTGAGGATGCCGAAATTGTGCGGCGCTTGCGCCTAGCTGGCGCAGTGATTCTTGGCAAAACCAACATGACCGAATGGGCAAATTTTATGACCACCAACATGCCCACAGGTTACTCGAGTCGTGGTGGGCAGACCATCAACCCCTACGACCCCAACCTGATGGCAGGTGGTAGCTCGAGTGGTACAGGTGTGGCGATTGCCGCCAATTTTGCCTTGGTTGGCATTGGTACAGAAACCAGTGGCAGCATCCTCAACCCAGCCAATCAAAACAGTTTGGTGGGGATTAAGCCGACGGTGGGCTTGGTTTCGCGGCGCGGGATTATCCCCATCTCGAGCAGTCAAGATACGGCAGGTCCGATGACCCGCACGGTTCAAGATGCGGCACTGCTGCTGCAAGCCATGCTTGGACGAGATACACGCGATGGCATCACCAAAACACAACCCAAGAATGTTGCCATTCCCAAACTCGAGCGGCTGGACTTAAACGGCGTTCGGCTTGGTGTGCCTCGAGAAATGGTTTGGTCGCACCTCAAAGAACCAGAGCAAACTGTGATTGAGCAATCCCTCGAGGTGCTGCGCGAACTTGGAGCAACCTTGGTGAACACCGAACTGCCCGAAGCCAAAGCCATCAGTGAACTGAGCTATGGGGTACTGATTCATGAATTTAAGCGGGATTTGAATAAATACCTGCGCCACACCCCGCTTGGCAATTTAGCCAACCTGATTCGCTTCAACGATGCCGACCCCCAAACCATGTTGCGCTATGGGCAATTGTTGCTGTTGGCGGCACAGAGTTCACTCGGAACAAAAAGCAAGGAATACCAACGCGCTCGAGCCGAGGATATTCGCCTTGCCAAAGGTGGCTTAGACCATGTTTTGCAAGGTGTGGATGCGCTGATTTACCCGATGTACTATGGCGCAGTCGTTGGGGCAAAAGCGGGTTACCCAAGCATCATTGTGCCAGCGGGGTACAACCAAAAGGGGCAACCTGTGGGTATCACTTTTCTGGGCAGCGCATGGAGCGAGGCGCGTTTGCTCGAGATTGCCTATGCTTTTGAGCAAGCCACCAAAGCTCGAGTTGCGCCTCAAGCTGCGCCACTTTGAGTATTCACTGTACCAGAGGGCTTTGATTGTATTTTTCTGGCTCGAGGTACTGAATCTACTCACTCGAGAAAAATCCGTCCACCACAAAGTAATCTCTTTTTTGCCCACCAAGTGTCAGCACCGCTCGAGACTGTGCCAGATTTCACTGTTAAACTCTGCGTCACGAGGGAGTAGCTGCTCGCGCTAAAAGCGGGTGTGTGCATCGTCAATTCGAGCGCTTGGAGCGCTTCGGTGCGTACAGTAACAGCGAGACTCGAGGCATTTCGCTTCGGGTTTATTTTTTTGTTTGGGGGTTGTATGGAATTTTTAACGGCGTTGTTCTTGGGGAAAGAAGTTTGGATTTGGTTGGTGTTCTTGGCGTTGGTGCTGGTGCTTTTGGTGCTAGACCTTGGTGTGCTGCACAAGAAAAATGAAGAAATTGGGGTGGCTCAGTCGCTCTGGATGAGCGCCTTTTATATTGGTATCGCTTTAGCCTATGGTGGCTGGATTTGGTATGAACTTGGGCAGACCAGCGCGGTTCAGTATTACACTGGCTTTTTTATTGAAAAGACCTTGGCGCTTGATAACATCTTTGTGATTTCGCTGATTTTCACGTACTTTGCCATTCCTCGTAAATACCAGCATCGGGTGTTGTTCTGGGGCATCATTGGTGTGATTGTGCTGCGCGGTATCATGATTGCACTTGGTGCAACTTTGATTCAGCAGTTTGATTGGATCATGTACATCTTCGCGGCGTTCTTGCTCTTGACTGGTGTGAAAATGCTGATTGACGCAATCCAAGATAAAGAACACGAAACTGACCTGAGCAAAAACCCTGTGCTGAAGTTCCTCCGCAGCCGCATGAAAGTCACCGATGAACTGCACGGCGAAAAGTTCTTTGTTCAGAAAAAAGATCCAATCACTGGTAAATTAGCCCGTTTTGCTACGCCGCTTTTTCTGGCGCTGATTTTGGTTGAAGTTGCCGATTTGGTCTTTGCGGTAGATAGCGTTCCAGCCATCTTTGCGATCACCACCGATCCGTTCATTGTCTACACCAGCAACATCTTTGCGATTCTGGGTCTGCGTGCCTTGTACTTTGCGCTGGCAGCCATGATTCACCGCTTTAAGTACCTGAAATACTCGCTCAGCATTGTGCTGATCTTTATTGGTGGTAAGGTCTTCTTTAACCAGATTTTCGGCAAGATGGATCCGATTATTTCCTTGGTCATCACTTTCACCATTCTGGCGGCTGGTATTGTCTACAGCTTGTTCAAAACCAAAAACGATGGTGATGGCGAAGGCAAAGCCATCCCAGTTACGACATCTTAAGGAGAACACATGGAATACCTGATTGCACAAGGAGTCATATGGAATACCTGATTGCACTTGGA
>JAAFJQ010000101.1 GCA_013298185.1 Deinococcales bacterium | reverse complement strand
CGCGCCACAGCCCCCGCCCAACCAGCACAAGCTCGAGCCTAAGCGCCCTAGCGACCATGCACGATGGTAACGCCTGAAAAATGGCACAGAGCAGAAGAGTGATTCTCGAGCTATTGAAAACAATGGGTTTCTCGAGCAGTACAGTGCTTTTGTCATTGGTTTTGGGGCGAATATGAGCGTATTTGACTAAGATTTTTTGAGTAGAAAATTGTCTTAATGCAAGGATACCAAAATCTGATTTACCCCTTGACACACGCAATTATTTTTATGCTAGACTTTTGGAATCAAAGTTTGCTCGAGCGGCGTAGTGTATTTTTTTTCACAGGTTTTAGCTTTTTTTGGCTTGAGTTGTTGTTAAGCATTCACCCCTATTTCAAAATGATAACGGAGTGGCTTTGTGATCGAAAATCTCGAGCGGACAACATCGCCAAAAACAATTCACAATTGCCATACGCATATTTTCACATCGGATCATGTTCCAGATCGGGTTTTACCGCTTGGTGCTGTTGGCTGGCTGCAACAAGAAAATTCAGCCAAACGCCTTCGCAAAGTGCTTAAATTTATTGACCCATTGACCAGTGCTTGGTATCGGACTTTTGGCGACCCAAGTCGTACTGGCTTACTCTCTCGGTTTGGTTCAATGCTCGAGTTAAGCGATTGCCGCACGCACGACGAAATTTTTGAACGACTGGCGTTACAATACCCAACAGGAACACGTTTTGTTGCTCTTTCCATAGACATGGATTACATGGGAGCAGGAGTTGCCAAAAAACCTTTTCTCGAGCAAATCAAAGAATTGGCAGCACTAAAACAAAAAATAGGTGACAGGCTGATTCCTTTTATTGGCATTGACCCAAGACGAGAGAATCTTCTTGGGTTGGTCAAAGAATACATTGATACACACAAGTTTGGTGGGTTGAAACTCTACCCTTCACTTGGTTTTTTCCCCAATGATCCAAGGCTTTATCCTGTTTACGAATTCGCAATTGAACGCAACTTGCCAATCATGACGCACTGCGGACGTGGCGGACTGCATTTTCATGGTGAGCCACAGCACACCACGAATCTCGAGGGTGAACCATTGGTGGGGCGCAGTAACACTGAATTCGCTTGGAATTACACCAACCCACAAGCGTATGTTCGGTTGCTCGAGGATTTCAATAACCTCAAACTTTGCTTTGGGCATTTTGGTGGGCATGAAGATTGGAAAACGTATTTGCGTGACCATCAACGGGGATTAGAACCGCATCAGCAATCTTGGGGTTCGCAGATCATGAACCTGATGCACAAGTACCAGAATGTTTGGACGGATATTTCTTACACTGCGGCGGCTCGAGAGTTGCATCCTTTGATTAAAGTGTTGATTAATGATCCGAAGATTGGTGACAGAATTTTGTTTGGTTCTGATTTCTTTGTTGTCCGTGCAGAAAGCTCTGAGCGTGAGTTTTCAATCAGGTTAAGAGGTGCTTTAGGAGAGGATGATTATTGGAAAATTGCAATGACTAACCCAAGCAGGTTTTTATAATTTTTTCAATCACAGTAATTTAAAAGCTATCGTTTTCATTGAAAGCTTCACAAGGATAAATATGGAAATTTTGCGCTATTTGATAATCTCTCTGGTTTCTTTTGCAGTTGCTTTATTTATTCCCGCTGATGGTATAGCACAAATTCAAGGAAGAATTCCTATCTTTTCTTTTTTTTCAAACCCTGACTTTGTAGTCACCGGAAGATTTGCTATTTTTTTGATTATTTTCCTTATTTCACATGTTGTATTTCCCAATGCTAGAAGATCGGTGAAAAAAATTAACGAAAACAAGAAATTACAGGGTAGATGGAAGATTAAAGAGACAAAAACAGAAAACGGTCAAAAAATCCAATTGGTAGGTTCTGTTGAGATAAAATTTGACAGTGATTTTGATTTTATTTTTAAAAATGGCACTTCAAAAAATGAAAAATTTAAATCTCAGTGGCAGTCACGAAAGTCTATGATTCAAAATAGTGAAATATTTCATGTCGTATTTGTTGTTAATCCTTCAGGACATGGTAATTCTTGGGAAGCTTTTGGTACATTTGAAATTATAAACGAAAGACGAATAGAGGGTCAATATCGTTGTATAGATGATAAAAATATATCTGGAGATATGACTCTAGAAAGATAAATTATATAAAATAGCAAAAAATTATTATTTTTGTAGTTAAAATAGAGTCTTCTTGAGCCAATTAATTCTCAAACTACGGGCTTGGCTTAAATTTATGCGCTGTCATTTTGAAGCGTAAGTGTCACCCTTGACGACAAGCACTATTTTGATTTGTGTTTGTAAACTTCTTGAATACAATTTAGTAGCACTGCTTGCAAATGAGCGTCAACGCAAAAGCAGTTTACTCTACTTGCCAATTTATTACCGCCAAAATAGGTAAAGTAGGCTAAACTTAAAAAAATCAAACTTCGTGAGGGAATTTGTGTTAGATAGCGACAATCATTCAGAAACGCAAAAAAACGCTTTATCGCCCATTGATGAATTGGACACAAAAGACCCTGGTGATGAAACTCAGCGCAACTATGCCTATCAGTCTGCATATGGAGTTATTCTGCTTGTCGCTGCCGCAACAGAAAAAAAGCCCTATAGCGCTTTGTGGTGCGAGCATTATGAAGATTTTCTAGGGCAACGTCATGATGGCTTGTTTAATGCTTACCAAGTAAAGACAAGTCGTCCAGAAAATGGAGATTGGACTTTAACTGATGATGAAATAAGGAAAAGTATAAAAAGATTTATTGCACTTGAGTTGAAGTACCCACTTAAAATTGGAGATTTCCACATTGTTTCAAATACCGAGTTTTCTGATAGTGAGGCAGAAAAAAAGATTCATAAAAGCCCGCGCCAGTTTCTCAAAATGGTAAAGAATATATCTATAATCTCAGAAATACCCGAAGGATTTAACAAAACTTTTACCGATTTAGCAGACTATTGTGAATGTACCCCTGATGAACTTTTAACTGTACTAAAACGTGTACGTCTTGTTAATGGTCCTTCACGAACAGAATTTGAAACAGTTATTTCACATGACCATATTTCTAAACTGCAAGGTTGTGAAAACCTTGATCCAGACAAACTAAATGGTCTAAGAGATGAACTGATCGAAAAAGTAGCCCGTGCTTCCAGCCTACGCGGAAAGGATGCCTCACGTCATTGGTCTCCTCTCGATGAAAATGACCGTTATAATCCAGAACTATTGGCAAAAAGAATTTTTGTTAGTGAAATTCTTGAGTTCGTAAAAGAAAAACAAGGTGTTCCGTTTCGTCTATTAGCCCCACAGCAACGTGTCAGCTTTGATAAACCCGCCTCTGCTCGCAGCTTTAGGCTTGAACAAAAACTAAACCGTGGTGGACTCAGTACACAATTAGACTCTATGCAAACAAAAATGCTTTCGTCTGAATACTACTTTCATGAACTAGCCCAACGAAATCCAAAAGATTGGGAGAAAATCTACAACCATCTCGAAAATTTTGTCAAAGGCGAGTGTGACGAAGCCCAGTTAGATGCAAGTCAAGAAGGCATAATCTTTGGGCAAAAAATGTTTACACAACTTAGCCAGCGTTTAAGAATCGCTATGACGACCCGTCAGAATATGGTACATGGTGTCGAATATGAATGCTTAATGGGTTTGGCGGCATTATTGACAAGCGAATGTTTTGTTTGGTGGAGCGAAAAGTTTGAACTCGAGCGTGAATCATGAGCCTTCCTATTGTACGTGCTGCGGTGGCACTTGAACAGTCCGATGATTTGCACTTATCTCGGCTTCTTATTTTGCTGCGTGCGGCTACAAAAACAAGAAAAGGTGCAAACCCTAAGACCGTAGAAGGGATTATGAAACTTGCTAAGCTGGACTTTTTATTGCGATACCCAAATTGCCTTGAGCGCGTTCTTAAGGCTCAGGATACATCAATAGAACAAGCGAATGTTCAAGAATATGAAAGAAAAAATATTGAAACAAAAATGATCAGATTCCGCTATGGTCCTTGGGATGAAAGATACCGTCGTTGGATTGGATTACTTGTTGCCCGTGGATTGGTAATTACATATTTAGAGGGCAAAACAGTTCATATAGGATTAACTGAGCGCGGTTTGGAGATTGCCACTCAGTTCTCCTTGCTTGAAGAGTTTTCTGACCTTGAATCACGGAGTCAACTTGTTATAAGTGCTGTTGGTAAAAAAACAGCAACAGTCTTAAAGGATTTTGTTTATCAAGTATTCCCCGAGTTACTTTCTATGCGTTGGGGAGAGGAAATCAAATTATGAACATATTCCTGAACGAACTTGTTTTGAGTTTTCGACATTCAACCGAAACTATTTCACTAAAACAAATTAACTATTTCTATGGGCAGATGGGCGCAGGCAAATCAAGCATCGCAAGGCTCATAGATTATTGTTTAGGTGGGAAATTAGACTATACACCTGCCCTACAAAGGGAATTCATTTCAGCAACTCTTAATCTTGTCGTTTCAGGGACAAACCTAATTCTGCAACGAAATAGAGATGAAGACCAAATTCATGCCCAATGGCAAGAAAAGGCTAAACCATTAAACATAATCATACCAGCAAGAAAACCGCAAGAAAAACCAAACAACATAATCATTCCAAACACTGAAGTCGAAGTTTTGTCCGATCTCTTTTTTTATCTGATTGGTCACCGTCCACCTCGTGTTCGTCGTAGTAAAAATAAGGAAGATTCAGATTTAGAGCGTCTTAGCCTTCGTGATTTACTTTGGTACTGTTATCTTGACCAAGATACCTTTGATAGTAGCTTTTTTAACCTTGACCGTGATGCAGACACATTTAAGAGATTGAAGAGCAGAGACGTACTCCGTTTTGTTATTGGATTTCACCAAGAATCAGTAACTGAATTAGAAGTTGAGCTAGAAACCTTACGGTCACGTCGTGCCTTACTAATTGAGAGCCATCGGGTATTAAATGCTGCCTTGAAAGATACAGGTATTGGTTCTGAAAGTGAAATTGATGCTCAAATTTTAAATTTACGAGAACGCAAAAAAGCAATTGAGCAACAAATAGATGACCAGAAGAAAAAACTTCAAGAAAATCTTGCTCATTCTGCGGATAAATTACGTGAAAAAGGACGCTCACTTGGACATGAAATTCAGGCTCTTGAGGAAGCCATCATTGCGCTTGAAGAGACGATTGAAAACGAAAATCAGCATCTAGGTGAATTACAACTCTTGACTGTAAAAATGCGTCGGGATGTTTCAGCAAGAGCAGTTTTAGCAGGAGTCGAATTTGAAGCCTGTCCACGTTGCGCCCAATCATTGCCCGAGCGTCATGAAGACCTCTGTCCTGTATGCGGTCAAACTGAACCGATGATAGAAGTAGCCAAGCTACAGGATAGTGTTACACAAGATGTTCGAGATCGGCAAGCTGAACTAAAAGACATACTAGCAAGGCGCAAAAATCAATTAACGAGTTTGAGTCGTCGTAAAGAGGAATTTCAAAAACTAAAGTGGCAAGTGGATGCTGAGTTAAATGCTGCCGTTAAAGCATATGATTCTGCTTATTTATCATCAAACGTACAGCTTGAACGAGACAACGCAACAATTAATGCTGAAATCGAAAATTTTATCAATTTACGTCGCTTGCCCAAATTATCTGTAAGGCAAATAGAAGAAGCCGAAAGTCTTGCTCCTCGAGAAGAAGAACTAAAACGTCAACTGCGTGAAGCCCGCGAAGCTGCTGAAAAAGACAAAACAAATCTCAAACGTCTTGAAAAGCTTTTCTTAGAGTGCCTTACTCGTGCAAAAGTGGATGGATTTTCTGTAAGTGATACCGTTCAAATAACTTCTCCGTGGTTTTTGCCTGTAGTTACTGCTTCGGGTGAAGAAGAAATGTTAAGTAGTTCGTTTGCAAATTTGGGCAGTGGTGGAAAGAAAACACTATTTAAAGCGTGTTTTTCTCTAGCTATCCATCGTCTAGCAGTTGAAATTGGTGCCATTTTACCAACACTATTAATTATTGATTCCCCAATGAAGAACATTAGTGAGCGAGAAAACTTTGAACAATTTGAAGGCTTTCACCAGTTACTATATGAACTAGCAAGTGATGAGCTTTCGCAAACACAATTTATTTTAATTGATAAGGAGTTTTTACCTCCATCGGACATTCTCAATTTAGATTTTCAAGTTCGTCATATGAAACCGAATGATTCGATAGATAAACCATTGATTTCATACTTCAACGTGCCGCAAGAACCAACAATAGAAACTGTAGAGCCTCAAGAAACAAATATCAATGTTGTACAGGAAAACACAAAACCCCCCAAGCCGTAACTTGGGGGTTTCTTCATCATCTCGAGCTTACTTTATCTTCAATCATCGCCAGCAGGGGCTTGGATTTGTGCGCTGCCGCTTTGAGCCAGCCTTGCCGCACGGTCATTGCCCTCGAGTACCTTCTCGCGCAGTCGGTCATCCATGACTTGAATTTCTTTGACTTCGGCTAAGCCCGTTCCTGCTGGAATTAACTTGCCTAAGATTACGTTTTCTTTCAAACCAATCAGCTCGTCCACTTTGCCCGATACACTGGCTTCGGTCAGAACGTGCGTGGTGTGCTGGAAGCTCGCGGCGGATAACCATGATTTGGTGCTTAAGGCACTCTTGGTAATACCCATCAGTTTTGGTTTCCATGAAGCTGGGTTTTTCCCTGCTTCCTCGAGTCGGTTGTTCTCGGTTTCCACGTCGAATTTTTCTAACACTTGTCCCTCGAGGAATTCCGAATCGCCAGTGTCCTCGAGAATTTCCACGTATTTGAACATTTGTTTAACAATGAGTTCGATGTGCTTGTCGTGTAGCTTCACACCTTGTTGGCGGTACACTTGTTGGATGCCGTCCACGAGGTAGCGCTGCGCGGCTTCTACGCCTTTACTCTCGAGCAAGTCCTCGGGGTTGATTGCGCCGCGTGTCATGACTTGTCCTGCTTCAACTTTGTCGCCTTCGCGTACCAACAAACGTGTGGTGCGTTCGACTTTGTATTTCTTGGCGAAATCATTGTCAGTCACGGTCAGGATGATCTTGTCGCTGCCTTCTTCATCGGCGATTGAAACAATACCGTCAATTTCGGAGAGCGTGGCTTTGACTTTGGGCTTGCGGGCTTCAAACAATTCCACGACTCGAGGCAGACCTAGCGTGATGTCCTGAGCGCCTGCCACACCACCTGTGTGGAAGGTTCGCATCGTGAGTTGCGTGCCTGGTTCTCCGATGGATTGCGCTGCAATCACACCAACAGCTTCGCCTTTGGAAACCAATTTGGCTTGTGACAGGTCAAAGCCGTAGCACTTTTGGCAAACCCCTGCTCGAGTGCGGCAGGTGATTGGGCTGCGAACGGGTACGCCGCTAATTTCTTCGCGGTGCTTGAGGATGAATTTGACTTCATCGGTGTTCAGCAGCGTGCCAGCTTCGAGGGTTTGTCCGCCCAACTCGAGGTCAGCCCCTAAGAAGCGTCCGTACAGTCCCATTTCCACATCCGAGGCTTTGCGTTGCTTGCCGTCGGTCTCGAGGAGCGGGATGGTCAGGTAATCCGATGTGCCACAGTCGGGTTCGCGGACCACAATTTCATGGGCGACATCGTGCAGTTTGCGGGTCAGGTAGCCCGAGTCTGCCGTGCGAAGCGCGGTGTCAGCTCCACCTTTTCGAGCGCCGTGGGTGCTGGTGAAGTATTCAAGCACGTTCAAGCCCTCGCGGAAGTTGGTGCGGATTGGCAGTTCGATGGTGTCACCGTTTGGTTTTTGCATCAATCCACGCATTCCCATCAATTGACGCAGTTGTTGTTTGTTACCACGCGCTCCTGATTGGCTCATGACGTAGAACGGATTCAGTGGCAAGTTCTTCTCGAAGTTGGCGTAGGCGGCGTTGGTGACTTCTTCGGTGGTGTTCGTCCAGAGCGTCACCACTTGGCGGTAACGTTCTTCTTCGGTCACCAAGCCAAGGTCGGCATCTTCGCGGATGCGCTCGAGTTCAGCGTCGGCAGCCTCGAGCAGCGCGACTTTCTCGAGTGGAATCACGGCATCGTCAATGCCTACGGTCACGCCCGAGGTGCTGGCGAGCTTAAAGCCAGCCGACTTTAAGGCATCGAGGATATTGGCGGTTTTTTCCACGCCCATGGTCTTAAAGATGTCAATCACCATTTCGGTCAAGGGGTTCTTGCCGTAGGTGGTGCTTAAGTTCACGTATTCGCGGGTCATTGGGCTGCCATCTTCGGTGATGGTTTCGTTGACCATGCGGCGGAACAAGGCGCGTCCGGTGGTGGTTTCAACGATTTTGGCACCATCCACCAAATCAAGGCGAATCGAGACGTTGTCTTGGGTGTCAATCTCACCGCGATTGACGGCTTGTAGGGCTTCGTCAAGGTTGGCGAAAATGTACTTGATTGCGCCTGCGGTGGTGTCTTTGCCGCCCACCGAGATTTTGCTGTTCAAGTCCACTTTGTTCTTGTTGAAGGCTTCAAGGGCAGCGCTCGAGTCTTTGAATTTCTCGCCAGCCCCTTTGTAACCGGGGCGCGGTTGGGTCAGGGTGTAGATGCCCAGAATAATGTCCTTGGCGGGTTTGACGTTTGGTTCGCCGTTGGCTGGCGAGAGCAAATTGTGCGCCGAGAGCATTTGAATACGGGCTTCAGCTTGGGCATACGGCGAGAGTGGTACATGGATTGCCATCTGGTCGCCGTCGAAATCGGCGTTAAAGGCTTCGCAGACCAAGGGGTGCAGTTGGATAGCCTGACCTTCGACCAAGACTGGTGTGAAGGCTTGGATGCCAAGGCGGTGCAAAGTCGGAGCGCGGTTCAGCAGCACGACTTTATCTTGGATGACTTCTTCCAAAGCATCCCAAATTTCATCGCGGGTGTCGCGGTAACGCTCGAGCAGCTTACGGGCTTGTTTGATGTTGGTGACAACACCTTTTTCCTCGAGAACCTTGAATAAGAATGGCTTGAACAATTCAAGCGCCATGCGCTTAGGCAATCCGCATTGGTGCAAACGAAGTTGCGGACCGACCACAATCACCGAACGTCCAGAGTAATCCACGCGCTTACCAAGCAAATTCTGACGGAAACGACCTTGCTTACCGCCGAGCAAATCGGTCAGTGAGCGCAGCGCACGGTCAGAGCCGGGGTGGGTGACTGGTGTGCCACGGCGACCATTGTCAATCAGGGCATCCACGGCTTCTTGCAACATGCGCTTTTCGTTGCGGACAATCATCTCGGGAGCGCCGGTGGTCATCAGCTTTTTAAGGCGGTTGTTGCGGTTAATCAAACGGCGGTAGAGGTCATTCAAATCCGAAGTGGCAAAACGTCCACCTTCGACTTGCACCATCGGACGCAAATCTGGTGGCATGACTGGCACGCTATCCAGAATCATCCACTCGGGGCGATTACCGCTCCGACGGAACGAACGCGCCACCTCGAGCCGCTTGCGAGCCTTGGCTCGTTTGTGACGGCTTGGGTTGGTCATTTCCTCGTTCAACTCAGCCTCGAGTTGTTCTAAGTTAATCCCCTCGAGCAGTTGCTTAATCGCTTCTGCGCCCATCCGAGCTTCAAAGTCGTAGGCTTCAACCACACGCACTTGACGGCGTACCAGGTCAATTTCGATACGACCATGAATTTCGGACTTGAGGTTGCCCTTGTCGGCTAGATCATCGCCCGGTTCAACACGATCACCGTTGACCACAATCGGCTCGTCTTCGTACTTATAAAGCTTGGCTCTCGAGACAATGATGCTGGCGGGTTCTTGCAGTGTCAGCGTACCATCGGCTTCTGCCACCACTTCTTGTGCGGGGTCAATTGCACCAATCAAACGATCACCACTGCTGAAATCCGCGCCGTCACCAACCAAAACGTGCATCGTTGGGTTGATCTCGAGGTGCTTCTCGAGCTTCCAATGCAGGGTGACTGATACTTCTAAGTTCGAGCCGCGTTTCTTGCTGCTAACCCCATCGGCACTTGCCCCGCGAGGCATACGAATCAAATCACCATTGGCTCGAGCCAATTCAGTGTCGGACTCCACGCTTTCACCGTCACCGACCAGCACTTCAAACCCAATTGGCACAAAGACACGCTCGAGAACTTGTTCATCCTCTGGGTCGCGCACTTCGATGACCACGCCACCGCGTCCGTAACCCTCGCCGAGTTCAGTGATGCTGACCACGCCGTCTCGAGCCGCGAGGATGCTGTGGTCTTCTAAACCATCACAAATTTCTTCGCCAGCACGGAAAGCCTCGAGTTCAAGCGTCACGCTCTTAGGCAGGGTAAACTTGGCTTCGCCCGTTTGGGCATACTCGAGCGTTGCCTTACGAGGAAAGCGGTACTGCGCCACGCCCTCCATCTTTGAAACAACATTACCACCGAGTTTCTGCCCCCTGGTGACATACTCGCCGTCGCGCACTTCGGCGTGCGTACCGACTTGCAAGGAATATGTTTCTTGCTTACCAAGACGCAACTCGCGGTACTCCTCATCGGAAAGCAACTCGCCTTTTTTGAGTGGACGACCATCCTTATTGGCATTTTGCGGGTCAGTCACAATGAACTTACCAAAGTACAAAACCTGCTCGAGCTGACCAGCACTCAAGTCAAGCAGCGTGCCGATTTTACTTGGAATATCTTTAACATACCAAATATGCGCCGCAGCCGTGGCGAGTTCAATATGTCCCATACGGTAACGCCGCACAATACGCTTGGTGACTTCCACACCACAACGCTCACAGACCTTACCCTCATAACGCTGCCGCTTGTACTTCCCACAAGAGCATTCATAATCCTTCTCAGGACCAAAAATCCGCTCATCAAACAACCCATCACGCTCAGGCTTCAGGGTACGGTAATTAATCGTCTCGGGCTTCTCGACCTCACCATAACTCCAAGAACGAATCTTCTCAGGGCTGGCGAGTTGGATTTTTACTTTACTAAAATCGCGCATAGTGTCTCCTTCGGAGGGCTTTGAGCTATGAGCTATGAGCTTTGAGGTTCATAGGTTTTGGCTCATAGCTCATAGCTCGAGGCTCATAGCTGCTCTGCGCCTAGCGGCGCGGCATCATCCCTTCAAAAATGTCAACGGTCTTGTCATTCTGATCCAGCACTTGAACGTCTAAGCCTAGGCTGTGGAGTTCTTTGACGAGGACTTTGAAGGATTCGGGGATGCTGGCATCTTGGACTTCTTCGCCTTTGACGATGGCTTGGTAGGCATCGTCGCGTCCTCCGATGTCGTCTGATTTGACGGTCAGGATTTCTTGGAGGGTGTGGGAGGCTCCGTATGCCTCGAGCGCCCAGACTTCCATTTCTCCGAAGCGTTGACCACCGTTTTGGGCTTTACCACCAAGGGGTTGTTGGGTGATTAAGCTGTACGGTCCGGTGCTGCGGGCGTGCATCTTGTCTTCGACCATGTGGTAGAGCTTTAAGATATACATTGTGCCGACGACCACGGGTCCTTCGATGGCTTCGCCGGTGCGTCCGTCGAAGAGTGGGGTTTTACCTGTGCGCCAGAGTTTTTCTCGGGCTTCCTCGAGTGATTCCGATGGGGTAATCACACCAAGGCGTTGTGAGCGTACAAAGACTTCGGCTTCGCGTTTGTCCATGCCGTAGCCGTGGCTTTCGTGTTCGGCAGTGGTAGCCCTTGAAGTCTCGACGAGGCGGTCTTTGATTTCGTGTTCGGTGGCGCTGTCGAAGACTGGGGTAACAAAGCTAACGCCCATGCGACGCGCCACTTCGCCAAGGTGAGTCTCGAGAATCTGACCGAGGTTCAAACGGCTCGGCACACCGAGCGGGTTGAAGACCAAATCCACGGGTGTTCCGTCGGGCAGGTAGGGCATGTCCTCGGGGGCTTGGATGCGGGCAACCACGCCTTTGTTACCGTGGCGATTAGCGAGCTTGTCGCCGACTTGGAGTTTGCGGCGTTGCGCCACGTAAATGCGTACCATTTCGCGCACACCGGGTTTCAAATCCACGCCTTCTTCGCCGCGCTTAAAGCGCACGGTGCGGATGACAATACCGCCTTCGCCTGATGGAACTCGAGCGCTGGTGTCTTTGACTTCTCGAGCCTTCTCACCGAAGATCGAGCGCAGCAAACGTTCTTCTGGGGTGGGTTCGGTTTCGCCTTTGAAGCTGGTGTGACCGACCAGAATATCGCCTTGCTTGACTTCCGCGCCGACACGGACAATGCCGTCCTCGTCGAGGTCGCGCAGGGCAGCTTCGGACAAGCCCGGAATATCTCGGGTAATCTTTTCAGGTCCGAGCTTGGTGTCTCGAGCTTCTTTTTCGTGCTTTTCGATGTGGATGCTGGTGTAGAAATCCTTGCGAATCAGGTTTTCAGACAGCACAATCGCGTCTTCGTAGTTGTAACCATCAAAGGGCATAATCGCCACGGTGATGTTCTGACCCAACGCCAAGCGTCCACCGAGCGAGGCTGGACCATCGGCAATGACTTGCCCATTCTTGACTTTCTCGCCGACTTTCACGATTGGGCGCTGGTCATGGTTTGTACCCGCGTTGCTGCGTTGGAAGCGAATCAGTTTGTATTCTTTGATGTTGTTCTTGCCGTACTTGACCACGATTTTCGCGCCGTCAATCTCGACCACTTCGCCGTCCACATCGCAGACCAAACTTGTACCCGAATCAAGCACAATTCGCTCTTCGATGCCCGTGCCAACCATTGGCGGTTCGGCGCGAACAAGCGGCACAGCTTGGGATTGCATGTTAGAACCCATCAAGGCACGGTTTGCGTCGTCATGCTCGAGGAACGGAATCAGGCTGGTGGAAATCGAAACGATTTGCTTTGGGGTTACGTCCATGTAATCGCATTCTTCGCCGCTCACAACCACAGGGTCGCCGCGTTTACGCGCCACAACTTGACCAGTCAACATGCCATTGACCACTTCGGTGCTGGCTTGAGCGATGATGTACCGGTCTTCAACGTGGGCGGTCATGTACTCGATGGTGTCGGACAATTTGCCTTTGTTGACTTTGCGGTACGGTGCTTCGATGAAACCGAGTGGGTTGACCTTAGCAAAACTCGCCAAGCTGGTAATCAAACCAATGTTTGCACCTTCTGGTGTTTCAATCGGGCAGATGCGTCCGTAATGGGTACGGTGAACGTCACGCACATCGAAACCAGCCCGTTCTCGAGTCAGACCGCCAGGTCCAAGCGCCGAGATACGGCGTTTGTGGCGAAGTTCTGAGAGCGGATTGATTTGGTCTTTGAACTGGCTAAGCTGCGAGCGTCCAAAGAACTCGCGCATGGCAGCCACGATGGGGCGATTGTTGACCAGTTTGCTTGGCGTGGCAGCGTCGGGGTTGCCGAGCAACATGCGTTCACGCACGCCCCTTGCCATACGCCCTAAGCCGACGCGGAATTGGTCGCCCAACAACTCGCCGACAGTACGAACACGACGGTTGCCGAGGTGGTCAATGTCGTCCTCGGAGAAACCTTCTGCGCCGCTTTGCAGGGTCAGAAGGTATTGGATGGCAGAAATCAAACCAGCGTCCTTGAATTGCCCATCCTCGAAAATCAAGAGGGTTTTTTCAGGGTTTTTGATGCCGAGTTTGCTGTTG
>JAAFJQ010000100.1 GCA_013298185.1 Deinococcales bacterium | reverse complement strand
TAGGTCAGGTTCATCAGGCTTTGCAATCGTCTGTACCATGGTTCTCGTCCTGCGCGAAGGTGGGAATTGGTCAATACCGCAACGCTGACATCGGTTTCGGGGTCTATAAAGACTTGGCAGCCGCTTGCGCCACCGTGTCCGAAGGTGCGAAATGATGCAAGTTCGCATTGCAGGGCTGGCAGATGCTCGGTTTGCAATGCCCACCCAATGCCCCACGGCATGGGTGCAGTGGTGTCGTAACCTTTGACGCTTGGGTGAATGCCCGTCACCACGCCTGTTTGGTTGCGGGTCATGGCGGCAATGGTAGTGTTGGACAAGACTCGAGAACCTGTTGGTGCGAAGTGCAGCAGGAATTTCATCATGTCCCTTGCAGTAGTCGTCACGGCAAAGGCTGGATGCGGTAAAGCTCGAGCGTAGCGGCTGTTATACATTGCGCCGTTTGTGCCGTCTGCCATGACATTGCGGACAATGGCGATTCTCGAGTCCTGCTCGGGTGGTGTGGGGAAAAACGTGTCGTGTAAACCCATTGGCTCGAGAATGTATTGCTTGACCAATTCGGGCAGTGGTTGTCCCATCACAATTTCGGTCATTCGCCCTGCGATTAAGGTGTTGTAATCAGCGTAAGCGAGGCATGTTCCGGGCTTAAATTGCAGTGGTGCGGTGTAGGCTTCCTCGAGAATCTGCGTGAATGGTGTTTGTGCCTCGAGCAAGGTTTCCATGCGCGGTGATTCGTAAATCAGACCCGAAGTGTGGGTGACCAAATGCCGCAGCCGAATTTCCTCGCGCCCATCGCCTGTGAATTCTGGAATGACTTGACTGGCTAGGGTATTGAGCGTGATTTTGCCGAGTTCCACCAAGCGCATGATCGTGGATACTGTGTACACTTTAGAAATCGAAGCGATGTTCCAGAGCGTATTTTCACTCGAGGGCATGGTTGGCGTTGCCATTCCAGCGTACTGCTCGAGAACAACTTGCCCTTGCTTGGCGACAATAACTGCGCCTGCCGTGAAGCCATCTTCGGCGATGTGCTGCTCGAGCAGGTTTTGTACGGCTTGGCTCATGGTTTATTTCCAAAGTCGGGCTGGCTGAGTTTCGCAGCATTCAGTCCTGTCCAAATCGCGGCAAGCACCACTGCGCCAATCGTGAACCAAACGCCGAGTACCGCAGGTGAGCCAGCTGGTGGGAATGGCACGATGCTACCGTAAATTGCAAAAATCGGGGTGATGATCGCAAAGGGCAGCACCACGTAATTCCAAGCTGGGGCATCCGCACCGAGGAGCTTAAAGGCAAGTCCGCCAAGCAGAATGTAAATCAGTGAAATAAGCAAAGTTCCAGCTGTGGCACTCGAGATAAACATGGACATCGGATCGGCGTTGCTGACAATCATGGTAAAAACAACAAAAATCACGGCAAGGCTTGCTACGAGAATATTGCCGCCGAGTGGTGTTTTGAAGCTCGAGGTGGTGGCTAAAGCACTTGGCAGTAAGCCATCTCGAGCCAAGGCAAACCAGCCCCTGGCAGCTGTAGCAGTAAAGGCACTGGCAACGGCTAACATGTCAATAATCAAGGCTAAATCCAACCAAGGTGCAATCCAAGCCCCGACGTATTTCGTGCCGAGCGTGCTGAGCGGCGAGGGGTCTTTTGCCCAATCACCGACTTTGTCCACACCAAAGCCAATTGCCGAAGCGTACAGTACCAACAGGTAAAAAATGGCGGCAATGACGACTGTGCCGATTACTGCTATTGGGATGGTGCGCTTGGGGTTAGCGGTTTCTTCGGATAAACTGGCACTGGCTTCAAAACCAATGAACAAAGTAATGGCGAACAAAACGCCAGTAAACAAGTTGCCAACGTACTGACCAGTTGGACTAAAGACCTCGAGGGTGTTACCTGCTGCGCCACCAGAAAAAATAATCACCAAAGATAAAATCAGGATTGGTAGCACCGCCAAAGCCGTGAGAATCAGCTGGGTGCGGGTGGTCGTCTGAACCCCAAAGTGATTAAAGGCAAAAACTGCCCCTAGCGCCAGAAATGACCAAACCCACCACGGTAAGTTGATGCCCAAATACGCTGTTCCAGCCATATTGGCAAAAAAACCAATGGCAAGGTAAATCCCCGCACCACCAAGAAACATTGCACCAAGAAAGTACATCCCCGCTGAGATTGTGCCGAGCATTGCTCCGCCCGCTAAACGCACATAATCATAAATCGCTCCAGCGCCAGTGAAACGCTGGGCATAGAAAATGATTGCAAAGCCCACACATATCGAACCAATCGCACCAATCAAAAGTGCCAAAGGCGCAGCACTTCCCGCCGCGCCAGCCACAAGTGTTGCCAGCAAACCAGCCGATAAGACTGGACCAATGGCGAGTGACTGTGCAATGGCATCAATCACCGTGAGTTTTGGAGCGCCTAATTGTTGTTTTTCCATTTCTTTCCCCTCCTAGGGACAGCCACCTGACAGCTCAAGGTGGCGTGTTGCTAATAAAAAGTGCCTTTGCGGTGCATGGTGTTTTTGATGTCGCAATAAAAATCAAAACTCCAATGTCCACCTTCACGTCCAATGCCAGACTGTTTTGAACCACCAAATGGTGCGCTGAGGTCGCGCACATAAAAGCAGTTCTGCCAAACTGTGCCAGCCACCAATTGACTCGAGATGCGTGTGGCTTTTGCTTGGTCTTTGGTGAAGAGCATGGCTGCTAAGCCGTACTCGGTGTTGTTGGCAAGGGCAAGCAGTTCAGCTTCACTCGAGAATTTTTGAATCGTCAGGACTGGTCCAAAAACCTCGCTCGAGAGAATTTCAGCGCCATCTGGAACGTGACTAAACAGCGTTGGCTGATAATACAATCCGCCCAGCGTTGGCGAAACTTGCCCACCGAACTCGAGGGTCGCGCCAGCTTGTTTGGCTCGTTGTACAAAGCCGTCTACTCGATCTAAGTGGGTTCGGGTGACGAGCGGTCCCACCACCGTTTTTGCTTCTCGAGGGTCGCCTTGAATCAGGTTGGCGGCTCGAGACTTAAATTCACTTAAGAACTGGTCGTAGATGCTATCCTCGACGAGCAAACGAGTTCCAGATAAACAAACTTGCCCGCAATTGTCGTATTGGTCAAGTGCATTGAACAGCGCCAACTCGAGGTCGCAATCGGCAAACACAATAAACGGTGATTTTCCACCAAGTTCAAAACTGACAGGCGTGAGGTTCTGCGCGGCGCTCGAGGCGATTTTCTTGGCGGTTGGCACTGAACCAGTAAAGGAAATCCGTTTGACATCCTTGTGCGCCACCAGTGCCGCGCCAGCTTCAGCACCGAAGCCTTGCACCACGTTAAAAACCCCAGCAGGTAAGCCTGCCTCGAGTGCCATGTCTGCCAAGAGCGAAGCGGTGAACGGAGTCCATTCGGCGGGTTTCAGGACAACCGTGTTACCAGCCGCCAACGCTGGACCGACTTTCCAAGTCGAGAGCATAAACGGCGCATTCCAAGGCGTAATCAAGGCAGTCACACCAGCAGGGTCATACGAGACTTGATTGACAGCATTTTTGGCAGCTTCGGTATCCCAGCACTTGCCCATCTCGAGTGCCATCTGAGCAAAAAAGTGAATGTTATGCGCCCCGCGTTTCATCACCCTTAAGCGACTTGCCTCGAGCAACGAGCCGTTGTTCATGGTTTCAACTGCGGCTAAATCCTCAACTCGAGACTCTATCAAGTGCGCCAAACGCTCGAGGTACGGCAGTCGTCCTTGTGCGCCCAGAGCTGCCCAAGCGGGAAAGGCAGCTTTGGCGGCAGCCACCGCCATGTCAACTTCGGTTTGCGTGCCTCGAGCCACTGTCCCAAGTTCTTTTTCGGTTATCGCGCTATGTGCCGGGAAGGTTTGGGGCGAGCTGATTCGCTCGTTGCCAATAAAGTGCCGCGTGTCCACTTCACGCCCTGCGATGATGGTTTTCATTTTGTTACCTCTGGCTCGAGAACAGGTTCGTTCATGCCAATCACCAGTTTCCGTAGCAGCCGCGCCAACTCGAGTTGTTCGGTTTCAGAGAGCAATCCTGCCATGTCCGCTTCGCCTTGGTTGAATTTTGGGAAGACCCATTCAATCATGGTGCGTCCTGCGCTGGTTAGTTCGACCAAAACCAAACGCTTATCGGTTTTGCTAGGTTTGCGTTTAACCAGTCCTTGTTTTTCTAAAGTAATCAGTAAACTGGTGATTGTGGCTTTACTCACCGCTTGGGATTTAGCGATTTCTCGAGTTTCAATCGGACCCCAAATCCAAACAATAAACAGGGTGCTAAAACTCGAGAAACTAAGATTTTGTTCACGCAGCACTTCACGCTCGAGTTTTTGCTTAAAAAGCTGTGAGGCTCGCCAAAGGTTGCTAGCAACTGCCAAAGCAAGTTCGTCTATCGGCAAACCCGAGACGCGGCGCATGATCGCAATTTCGGTTGGGGAAAAATCTTCTTGAATCGGCACAAGAAACCTCGAGAGATAATTCGTTAGAAGGCAAACGTTTGAATTCAAACGATATTAGAGGATGCTACCCCAAATTGTCAAATCGGGGGTATTGGCTCAAAGGATATTTTGTGTACAATTGCGTATGGATTGGTACATTGTTGAGTTTGATGACAAGGAAGTTCGCCGCCAAGTTTCGCCAAGTGGCGGCGAGGCATGGTCAGATCAGTTTTACTGGCATGATGTGATTCGGGTTTGTTACCAAGCAGGTGATTTTCTCGACCCTGACGAAGTCTATATTTTCACCAATCAACGCGAAGAGAGCTATCAAATCCCAACCGAAGCAACTGGTGGTTCTGCCCTGATGGGCGAACTCGCCAAACGTGGTTTGTTCCCACTCGAGTCTCTGCTTGAAGCAATGAAACACGCAGGTGAGTTGTACTGTCACCCTAAAGTTTAAGCAAAGAGTTCCGTGCTTAAGTACCTCGCGCCTGTATCGCAGGCAATCGTCACAATTCGCTTTCCCGCCCCAAGTTCTTTGGCTAACTGCACCGCGCTGTAAATCATGCCACCGCCGCTCATGCCAACAAACAAGCCTTCTTCTTTGGCAAGCCGCCGCGCAAATGGAAAAGCATCCTCCTCGAGAACCGTGACCACGCGGTCTAAGATACTGCGGTCTAGGTTTTTGGGGATAAAACCCGGTCCCATGCCCTGAAAGCCGTGCTGCCCCCGCTCACCGCCCGACAAGACCTTGCTGCGCTCTGGTTCAACTGCCACCACTTCTATGCTCGGGTCTTGTTCTTTTAAGTATTTGCCTGTGCCGCTGATTGTGCCACCCGTGCCTGAACCGTAAACAAACATATCCATTCTGTGCTGCATTTGCGCCCAGATTTCTGGTCCGGTGGTTTGATAATGAATCCTCGGGTTGGCTGGGTTCTCAAACTGGTTGGGCATCCAAGCATCAGGGGTACTCGAGACAATTTTTTCGGCTTCTTCAATGGCAGCCAGCATTCGCCGTTCAGGGTCGGTCAGCACCAACTCTGCACCATAGGCTTTGAGGGTTCGTTTGCGTTCCTCGGACATCTGCGCGGGTAAAGTCAGAATCAGTTTATAGCCCCTCGAGGCAGCGACTTGGGCTAAGCCAATGCCAGTGTTGCCAGATGTCGGCTCGACAATTGTGCCTCCAGGTTTAAGCACCCCGCGTTCCTCGGCATCCAAAACCATGCTCAGTGCGGTGCGATCTTTGATGCTACCGCCCGGATTTTGCCCCTCGAGTTTGACCCAGACTTCAGCGCTGTCGGAAGAAAGAACACGTTTCAGTTGCAGGATTGGGGTGTTGCCAATCAGTGAATCAATCATGACGCTAGGCTAACCTGTTTGGCGCTAGACTCGAGTTATGGGTCTTACAAGAATCAAACCAGCATGACCGAGTTTTTACATCAGCATGACCGAGTTTTTACACCAGCATGACTGTGCCACCGTACTCCGCCACCAAGGCATCGTGGGTTAGTAAGTGCATTGGCTCAGCGAAGGCTTGGGCAATTAAACCACGGTCAAATGGGTCGTTGTGAATGGCTGGCAACGAACTGACATACGAAGCGTGAACATCATGAAAAACAAGCAACTCAAAACCATGCTCGAGCGCACTGCGACGCAATAAAGCAGGAGGTAATTTCATATGACCCTTGCTGTGCTTGATTGCAACTTCCCAGATATTGATGCTCGAGAAGAATACATGGTTACTGGTGTCTTCGATGGTTTGCCGAGCTTGGCTAGACAGTTGTGGGTCATTGGTCGCCCACCAGATCAGGATGTGCGTATCGAGTAGCAGATTCATTTGGATTCTTTTGGGAAGATACTTGAGTTTTCAAAGTCAGCTTCGATTTCTTTGTCAGCTTCAAAAAAATCAATATCAATGCGGTACTCTGCCCCCAAAAAACCTGGTTGACGTTTGGCTGTACGGATTTTATTCAGTTCAGCAATTGGTTTTCCTGCTTTGGCTATGGTGACATGCTCACCGTTTTGGACACGCTCGAGCAGTTCGGAAAGTCGGGTTTTGGCTTCGTGAATGTTGACTTGAATCATGGGCTTAGTCTAGGTGAACTAACCCTATTTTGCAAGCAAGTTTTGATATGCTTACCGTCATGGATTTCTTGCCACTCTCTGAACTCGAGGTGCGTATCTTAGGCGCTTTGATGGAAAAACAAATCACCACCCCAGATTTATACCCATTATCCCTGAACAGCCTTACCAACGCTTGTAATCAGAAAAACTCGAGAACCCCAATCAGCAGTTATTCCGAACGCGAAATCGAAGCTGCACTTGAACCTTTACGCTTAAAAAACCTGACGGGTTTTATCCGCGAACCCGGTGGACGGGTGCAAAAATACCAGCATTATGTCTCGAGGGAACTGTACTTAAAACCAGACGAACACGCTGTGCTGTGCGTCCTGATGCTGCGCGGCGCTCAAACCGTTGGCGAGTTGCGCGGACGCTGCGAACCCATCCATAAATTCACTGATTTAAGTGGCGTTGAAGCGGTTCTCGAGCGTTTTGCTTCCCGCGAGTTGGTGGTCAAACTCGAGCGTGGAGCTGGCGAACGCGACCATCGCTGGACGCATTTGCTGACTGGAGCGCCGATCCTCCCAATTGCCTCGGACACCGCTCGAGCCAGTGGTGGCGGCAGCGACTTGGTGAACCGTGTCGAAGCCCTCGAAGCCGAAGTCCTTGGTTTAAGAGCCGAACTCGAGGCTCTAAAAAGCCGTTTGTGAATCTGGTTTATATCGCCATTTTTGGAGCGCTGGGCAGTTTAGCGCGATACGGTGTTGGGGTCTGGGCAAAAAATACTTTGGGCTTGATTTTTCCTTATGGAACGCTCTTGGTCAATGTGCTGGGCAGTTTTATCTTGGGTTTTATAGTCACACTTGCTTTTGAAAACCGTGTTTCGGAAAGCACCCGACTTGCAATTGCCGTTGGTTTTTGCGGCGCATTTACGACCTTTAGCACTTTTGAACTCGAGCTGATGAACGCGATTCTAGAACATAAGTACGGTTTAGCAGCACTTTATGTTGTCTCGAGTTTGACACTGGGGCTAGGGGCAGTCTTTCTAGGACGGGGTTTGGCTGGGATGCTGTAACAAAACCACATGTTATGCTCCTCGCATGACCCAACGAACGTTTGTTGATTCACCAATGGAACGCGCCCTTGTCCTCGAGATTGTCCGAGTGACCGAACAAGCCGCCCTTCGTGCCAGCCATTTTGTTGGCAAGGGCGACAAAATCGCGGTGGATGACGCAGGCACCCAAGCCATGCGCCAAATTCTAAGCGAGACCCATATTCGCGGTACAGTGGTGATTGGCGAAGGCGAAATGGACAAAGCCCCGATGCTGTACATCGGCGAACAAGTCGGCTTGCAAACCTCAGATTCCTTTGAAGTGGATATTGCGGTTGACCCTGTCGAAGGTACAACCGTCGCAGCTCGGGGGTTGCCGAACAGCGTTGCCGTGATTGCCTTATCCGAAAAAAATGGACTGCTCGGCGCTCCAGATATGTACATGGAAAAATTAGTGGTGGGTCCACCCGCCGCAGGACGGGTGAATTTGGCATGGCATCTCGAGGCGAACCTCAACGCCATTGCCGTAAGTCTCGAGCGGCATATTTCTGATTTAACCATCGTGGTACTCGACCGCCCACGCCATGAGAACCTGATTGCTCGCATCCGAGCGGCTGGCGCTCGAGTCAAACTGATCGGCGACGGCGATGTGATCGCCGCCTTAGCTGTTGCCATGCGCGGCACAGGGGTTCATGCCCTGATGGGTTCTGGCGGAGCGCCCGAAGGCGTGCTGACCGCCGCCGCCATGAAATGCTTAGGTGGGGAAATCCAAGGGCAGTTCTTGCCCTCGAGTCCAGAAGAACTCGAGCGTTGCCAGCGCATGGGAGTCAACCCAGACAAGATTTACAACACCCATGAACTCGCACCGGGTCAGGAAATGGTTTTTGCTGCCACAGGCATCACCGATGGCGAACTGCTGCAAGGCGTGCGGCGCTTTGCAGGTGGCGCTCGCACCCACACGATTGCCATGGGATACGCTACTCGAGTGGTGCGCTTCATGGACACGGTGCATCTCGAAGGGGCAGGCGCGAGGGTCAATATCCGAGTTTGAAGTGATAGACTGCCACGCAACGTATGCCCGGTGTCTTTATCAGCTTTGAAGGTCCTGAAGGTGCAGGCAAAAGCACCCAAACCAAACGCCTCAAAACCGCCCTCGAGCAAGCAGGTTACGCCGTACTGCTCACCCGAGAACCCGGTGGTACACCGCTGGGCGACGCAGTGCGTTCAGCCCTGCTGAACCCAGAACTGCACATGACCGCCCTAGCCGAATTTCTGCTCTTCAGCGCCTCGAGAGCGCAACTCTGCAAAGACATCGTCGTGCCAAGCCTCGCCGCCAATTACGTGGTGATTTGCGACCGCTTCTTTGACTCGAGCCTTGCGTATCAAGGTTACGGACGCGGCTTAAACCTCGAGTTCTTGCGCGAAGTCACATGGGAAGCCACAGGCGGAATGCGCCCCGATGTAACCGTGCTGCTCGACCTCGAGCCAAAACTCGGTTTGGAACGGGCTGCCCAAGTTGGCGCTCCAGACCGCCTCGAGCAAGCCGATTTAAGCTTTCATCAAAAAGTCAGGGCTGGCTTTCTCGAGTTAGCCAAAGCTGAACCTGAGCGCTTTTTGGTGGTGGATGCCACCCAAGAAGCCCAAGCCATACATGAACAGATTTTAGCAGCAGTCACGGGTTCGCTGTCGGTCATGGGGTGAGAGCAGAGGAAAGGTTAAAGAGTCTTCAACCGTAGGGGCGCAGCGCGCTGCGCCCCTACGGGCAACGCATTTTTGTTCGATTTCCTTCACGCAGGCTCGTAGCCAAGAATCGGTGATAACCAACGCTCGGCAATCTCGAGACCAATGCCTTTACGAGTGGCATAATCCTGCACTTGGTCTTTTGCTACTCGCCCAACCGCGAAGTACCTCGAGTCAGGATGAGCAAAGTACAACCCCGATACACTCGAGGCTGGAGTCATGGCGTAACTCTCGGTTAGCCTTAAACCAATGCGCTCAGCCTCGAGCAAGGCAAAAACTGTGGCTTTCTCGGTGTGATCTGGTTGAGCAGGGTAGCCTGGTGCTGGTCGAATGCCTTGGTAGCGCTCTTTAATCAAATCTTGGGTGGTTAGATTCTCGTCCCTCGAGTAACCCCAATGCTGGCGGCGAACATCGGCATGGAGTTGTTCTGCTAGGCTTTCGGCAAGGCGGTCTGCGAGGGCTTTGACCAGAATTGAATTGTAATCATCGTGTTCTTGTTCAAATTCTCGAGCCAGTGCTTCTGCCCCGTGAATCGTGCAAGCAAATGCTCCGACATAATCAGTCATGCCCGTCTCGAGGGGCGCAACAAAATCGGATAAGGCGGTATTCGCTTCGCGCTGGTCGCGTTGTTGGCGAATGGTGTGCAAAACCGTAGGGGCGACCCTTGTGGTCGCCCTGCTCGAGCCGATGGCTTCGGCAGGGTTGGGCGAGGCATGCCTCGCCCCTACGGTAAGGTGGATGTCATCGGATACGGCGTTGGCTTGCCAAAAACCAATAACAGCTTTTGCCTCGAGTTTATGCTCGAGAATGTCGAGCATTGTTTGTGCATCGGCAAATAATTCTTTGGCTTGTGCGCCAACGGCAGCATCATCGAAGATGTACGGGTAGCGCCCTTTGAGTTCCCATGCAATGAAAAATGGTGTCCAATCAATCAGTTCGCGCAGGCTCGAGATGCTGTACTCGAGGGTTTTTGTGCCAAGAAAACTTGGTTTGACAGGTGCAAACTCGAGAACGGGTTTTCTGCTCCTCGCTTCCTCGAGATTGAGGAATTGGATGGTGCGTTCAGCTCGAGCGGCTCGCAGCGCAGCGTACTCGGCTTTGATGTCGGTGTGGTACGCATCGCGTTCAGAGGATAAGAGTTTTTGAGCCACCGTCACGGCTCTCGAGGCATCCAGCACATGCACCACGGGGCTGTTGGTGACTGGTTCGATTTTCACGGCGGTATGGGCTTTGGAGGTGGTTGCCCCACCAATTAAGAGCGGTGTGGTTATGCCAAGCCTTGACATTTCTCGTGCCACATGCACCATTTCATCCAAGCTCGGGGTAATCAGACCTGATAATCCAATGATGTCCGCGCCAATTTCGACAGCTTTCTCGAGGATGCGTTCGGCGCTGACCATAACGCCCATATCCGTCACTTCATACCCATTGCAACCAAGCACCACACCGACGATGTTCTTGCCAATGTCATGCACATCGCCTTTGACGGTTGCCATCAGCACTTTGCCAGCGCTACTCGAGCCAGAGCCGAGTTTGTCCGCCTCGAGAAATGGGGTTAGGTACGCCACAGCTTTTTTCATCACTCGAGCCGATTTCACGACTTGTGGGAGGAACATTTTCCCAGCACCAAACAAATCACCGACGACATTCATGCCGCGCATCAAGGGTTGCTCGATCACCTCGAGCGGACGGGCAAAGTTATGCCGCGCTTCTTCGACATCGGTTTCGATAAAATCAGCAATGCCTTGCACCAAGGCGTACTCGAGGCGTTTTTCAACCTCATATCCACGCCATTCTTGGCGGGTAGGCGCAGCACGCTGCGCCCCTACGGTTTTTAGGTCGTTGGCAAGCTCGAGGAGGCGTTCGGAGGCATCTTCGCGGCGATTGAGGATTACATCCTCGACGCATTCACGCAGGTCTGGGGCGATGCTTTCATAGACCTCGAGCATTCCCGCGTTGACAATGCCCATATCCAGCCCAGCTTGAATCGCATGGTACAAAAAAACGCTGTGCATGGCTTCGCGCACGGTGTTGTTGCCACGGAAACTAAAGCTGACATTGCTGATGCCACCCGATACCAACGCCCCGGGCAGATGTTGCTTTATCCAACGTGTGGCTTCAATAAAATCCAGTGCATAACTGTTATGCGCCTCGATGCCAGTTGCCACGGTCAGCACATTGGGGTCAAAAATAATATCCGAGGCATCCCAACCGTTCTCGAGTAGGATGTGATACGCCCTCGAGCAAATTTCTTTGCGCCGCTCGAGCGTATCGGCTTGACCCGCTTCATCGAATGCCATGACCACCGCCGCCGCACCATAACGCCGCACCAGTTCAGCCCGACGCTTAAATTCAGCTTCGCCATCCTTTAAGCTCAGCGAATTGACAATTGCCTTGCCCTGCACGCACTTCAAACCCGCCTCGAGGATGTCCCATTTGCTCGAATCAATCATCAAAGGCACTCGAGCAATCTCGGGTTCACCCGCCACCAAACACAAAAAACGCACCATCGCCGCTTGAGAATCCAGCAAGCCCTCATCCATGTTGATGTCAACAATCTGCGCTCCAGCCGCGACTTGTTGCCGCGCAATCACCAAACCCGCCTCGAAATCCCCCTCGAGAATCGCCTTGGAGAACTTCGGACTTCCCGTGATGTTACTCCGCTCACCCACATTGACAAAGTTGGTATCTGACGTAATCACAAGCGGCTCGAGACCAGAGAACATCGGGTTCATTGATGAATCATGATTCGCAACAGGGCGAACACGGGGGTTCGCCCCTACGGATTCGTGTTTTTGTTTCGTTCCTACAGGTTCGTGTTTTTGTAGGGACAGACCCCTGTGTCTGTCCTGACTCGCCAAAGCCCCCTGCGCTTGCCTCGGCTCGAGACCACGCACCGCATTGGCAATTGCCCGAATATGGGCTGGTGTGCTGCCGCAGCAACCACCCACGAGGTTCAGCAGCCCTTCCTTGGCAAAACTGCCCAGCACTTGCGCCATGTACTCGGGGGTGTCATCGTATTCGCCAAAGGCATTGGGCAGACCAGCGTTGGGGTAACAACTGACAAATTCGGTTGCCATGGAGGATAAGGCGCGAAGGTGCGGGCGGAACATCTCCGCGCCCAAAGCACAATTTAAGCCAACCGCCAAGGGCTTGGCATGGCGGATGGAAATATAAAACGCCTCGGCGGTTTGCCCTGACAAGGTGCGTCCAGACTGATCGGTGATTGTGCCAGAAATAATCAGCGGTGTTCGTTGTCCTCGAGTTTCAAAAATCTGCTCGAGGGCAAACAAAGCGGCTTTGGCGTTCAAGGTATCAAAAATCGTCTCGAGGAGGAGGAGGTCAACCCCGCCATCCAACAGTGCTTGGGTTTGTTCGGTGTAGGTTTGCACCAGTTCATCGAAAGTCACATTTCTAAAAGCCGCATCCTCAACTTTGGGGCTGATACTCGCCGTGCGCGAAGTTGGACCAAGCGCACCAGCCACAAAACGTGGTTTCTCGAGACTCTGGAATTTATCAACCGCCGCCCTCGCCACCTGCGCGGCTGCGAGGTTGATTTCTCGGACATGGCTCTGCATTTCATAATCGAGTTGCGAAATGCCCGTGGCATTAAAAGTATTGGTGCTGATGATGTCCGCACCAGCCTCGAGATACGCTTCGTGAATGCCCTGAATCACGCCGGGGCGGGAAATGGAGAGGAGATCGTTATCGCCAAAAAGGTTCAAGACGCTCGAGAAACTGGGATGACGGAAATCTTTTTCATGCAGGTTGTGCTGCTGAATCATTGTTCCCATTGCGCCATCCAAAACCAAAATGCGCGACTCGAGGAGGGATAAAATAGTAGTTGACAAAATAGACCTCATGCTGGATTGCGTTCTATAAAAGCTCTAACACTTTGAAGAAAAATCTTAATTTGCTTTTGGTCGTATTCGTTGTAATGTCCATGTGCAGCTTTATTTCGCAAATCAAGCCATGCCGTGACATTCTTTAAGTCTAAATCTGAATAAACGTTTGCAGTCATAAGTTCAGAGTTTAGAGTTTCTGTTGCTTTTGCCTTGATTTTTCCAGAATTATTAGGAGCTTCAAGAGCAATACCGTTTTTTTGAGCTAATTTTTTTAAATGTGCCTCAAGTGTACTGCCTATAATGACCGCCGCAGCATCCTTATACGTTTTTTCAAGTAAATGTTCCGCCATATCAAGATAATCACGAAATATTTCACTTCTTGCTAGGCTTTGGTAATCGATCTTATCATTCTCAATTTCATAAATCAGTGTTTTTATCATTGCGAAAATTTGACTGAAATCGCCATTATCTGTAGCACGAAGATTATGTGTTGATTTTGCAAAAGAATGATTTTCTCCT
>JAAFJQ010000010.1 GCA_013298185.1 Deinococcales bacterium | reverse complement strand
GCTGGTTAAAAAGAGCAAAGTTCCAGCGCTCAAGGGCAGCCCATTTCGCCGTGGTGTTTGCACCGTGGTCAAGACCACCACCCCGAAGAAGCCGAACTCGGCGCTTCGTAAAATTGCCCGTGTGCGCCTCAGCAGTGCTTTTGAAGTGACTGCGTACATTCCGGGCGAAGGTCACAACCTCCAAGAACACAGCGTGGTGCTGATTCGCGGTGGACGTGTGAAGGACTTGCCAGGTGTGCGTTATCACATCATTCGCGGTAGCTTAGATACCCAAGGTGTGAAGGATCGCAATAAGAGCCGGAGCAAGTACGGTACGAAGAAAGCCAAGGCGGGCGCTAAAGGCGCAGCCCCAGCCAAGAAGAAGTAAGGGGTAAACCATGTCACGTCGTCGCCAAGCAGAAGTTCGGGTTATTCAACCAGACCTCGTTTATAACGATGTCATCGTCTCTAGTTTAATCAATCGCCTGATGGAGCGCGGCAAGAAGAACCTTGCCAGCAAAATTTTTTATGGCGCTTGCCGTTTGATCCAAGATAAGTCCGGTCAAGAACCAATGCGTGTCTTCAAGAGCGCTTTTGATAACATCAAGCCCCGCGTCGAAGTTCGTAGCCGCCGCGTCGGTGGTAGCACCTACCAAGTGCCTGTCGAAGTTTCGGCTCGCCGTCAACAAAGCCTGGCGCTGCGTTGGTTGGTTGGGGCTGCTGATAGCCGCCCAGAGCGCACCGCGATTGAGCGTGTCGCCGGTGAAATCCTCGATGCTGCCCAAGGCAAGGGTGGCGCTATCAAGAAGAAAGATGATGTCGAGCGTATGGCAGAAGCCAACCGCGCTTATGCCCATTATCGCTGGTAATTTGGATTAGAGCATTCTCGAGACCGCCAGCGACAAATGTTGTGGCGGTTTCGTTTGTGTGAGCTGGGTCAGTGGTAAGTGCTGTGTAGCTGACATTCAGCCGACAAGAATAAGTGCAGAATCTCGAGGGTTTGACTCGAGTGATGTATCTCGAGTTTGGCTCGAGCAATGAGGAGGTGAGTCCCGTGAATCAAATTGAGTTAGCAACGATAAGCCCCAAAGGTGCTTGTGGTTGCCTCCTTGCCTTACGGCAACCTCTGATTCGATTTTCGGCAAACTAGTCTGGTTGCACCCACCGTTTGCACGGTGTAGCCACCTCGCTCATCAGGAGCAATTTGTATGTTCAAAGACCTTGATCTTAAAAATTATCTGAATACCACCCGTAACATCGGCATCGCGGCGCACATTGACGCTGGTAAGACCACCACCACCGAGCGCATCTTGTACTACACCGGTCGCGTCCATAAAATCGGTGAGGTTCACGAAGGCGCTGCCACGATGGACTGGATGGAACAAGAACGCGAACGTGGTATCACCATTACTGCTGCCGCTACAACCGCCGAGTGGACACATCAACAATATGGCATTCCATTTGTGGTCAACATCATTGACACGCCCGGTCACGTAGACTTCACCATCGAAGTCGAACGCAGTATGCGCGTTCTCGACGGCGCTGTGGCTGTCTTTGACTCGAGCCAAGGTGTCGAGCCGCAATCCGAAACCGTTTGGCGGCAAGCTGACAAGTACCGTGTGCCACGCATTGCCTTTAGCAATAAAATGGACAAGACCGGTGCGGATTTTAACTTGGTGATTTCCGACATCAAAGAACGCCTTGGTGCAAAACCAGCCCCGATTCAACTCCCAATGGGTCAAGAAGATGGCTTCAAGGGCATCATTGACTTGGTGCGGATGCGGGCGCATTTTTTCCAAAACGACCTTGGTACGGACATTCTCGAGACCGAGATTCCAGCCGATTGGCTCGAGCGAGCCAAAGCAGCTCGAGCTGAATTGGTCGAAGTGGCTGCCGATGCCGATGAAACCGTGATGATGAAGTACCTCGAGGGCGAAGATGTTTCCGAAGAAGAACTGAAACACGCGCTGCGCGTTGGTACAATCAGCATGATTTTGTTCCCAGTGCTTTGCGGTAGTGCTTTGAAGAACAAAGGCGTGCAACTCATGCTCGATGCCGTTATTGATTACTTGCCAAGCCCTCTGGATGTGCCGCCAATCAAGGGTACAGACGAAGAAGGCAATGAATCCGATTACCCATCTGACCCCAAAGGTCCGCTGGCTGGTTTGGCATTCAAGATCATGACCGATCCATACGTTGGTCGTTTGACCTTCGTGCGTGTCTACTCGGGTACGCTCGCCAGTGGCAGCTACATTTATAACTCGAGCAAAGGCAAGAAAGAGCGCGTGGGTCGTTTGCTGAAGATGCACGCCAATCACCGCGAGGAAATCTCCGAGCTTCGGGCTGGCGACATCGGTGCAGTTGTGGGTGTCAAGGACGCTTCTACAGGTGATACCCTGATTGGTGATTCTGACCCCGTGGTGATGCTCGAGCGCATTGAAATTCCAGACCCAGTGATTAGCCTCTCGGTTGAACCAAAGACCAAAGCCGACCAGGACCGCATGGGCTTGGGCTTATCGAAACTCGCCGAAGAAGACCCAACTTTCCGTGTGCAAACCGATGCTGAAAGTGGTCAAACCATCATCAGCGGCATGGGTGAGCTTCACTTAGAAATTTTGGTAGACCGCTTGCGCCGCGAGTTCAAAGTTGAATCCAACGTTGGCGCTCCTCAAGTGGCGTACCGTGAAACCATCACCAAGCGCGTTGACTGCGAAGGCAAGTTTGTGCGTCAATCGGGTGGTCGCGGTCAATTCGGACACGTCAAGATTACAGCCGAACCACTCGAGCGCGGCAATGGCTTTGTGTTTGAAAACGCCGTGGTCGGCGGCGAAGTGCCACGCGAATTCATTGGACCAGCCCAAAAAGGCATGGAAGAAAGCCTGTCAAGCGGTCCGTTGATTGGTTTCCCAATTGTGGATTTGAAAGTCACCATGACCGGCGGCAGCTACCACGACGTTGACTCGTCGGAAATGGCGTTCAAGATCGCAGGTAGCATGGCGCTCAAAGAAGCCGTGCAGAAAGGCGCTCCAGCCATTCTCGAGCCAATCATGCGGGTCGAAGTGGTTGTGCCAGAAGAATACATGGGCAGCATCATCGGTGATTTGAATGGTCGCCGTGGACAAATCCAAGGTATGGATGACCGTGGCAATGCCAAGATCGTTAAAGCCCATGTGCCGCTTTCGGAAATGTTTGGGTACGCCACCGACATGCGCTCAATGACCCAAGGTCGTGCCAGTTACAGCATGTTCTTTGATCATTACAGCGAAGTTCCACGCAGCATCATGGAAAACTTGATGAAGAATAAGTAAGGTGTAAAACCCCAGCCCCTCGAGAAAACTCGAGGGGCTTTTTTGTTTGGCTCGATGTAATCACAAAAGATTATGCTTTTTGATGAGCTTTGTTCGTCCGAAACACGATTTTGAACAACAAAGGCAGTTTGCCTGTAATTCATTGCAGTACTTTGGTATAGCAAAACGTGTATAACCTTTGATTATTGTTTGCTATGACTTCAATTGCCTTAACCCAAAAACCAATTTTAACTGGAACTTGTGACGATTGGACGCTCCCAGAAATGCTGGACTCGGTCTGTATGCCTAATTTAACGGCTGTGATTCGCTTTGAACCAAACGGTATTGAATTGCTGGTAGATCGCAGAAAGTTGATTGCCGTGCGTGGTGGGATTCAGTTGTCCGAAGTCCTTATCCAAGAAGGGATGCTGACCAAATCCCAAGTCCAAGACGCACAACGAATTGCTCCAAGTTTTCTCGAGGCATTGCCGCTTCTGGGTTTAGAACAATCCAAAATCCTTGAAGTGCTACGCACCCAAATTATCAGCACCCTCATGTCTCTGTCTGGAAATCAGCCGATTCGTTTTTCTGTGTACTCAGTGCAGATTTCCAGCTCAATGATGAGCGCAGATTTTAGTGTTTCAGATGCACTGTTTCAAATTTTATTGGCTCAAGAAGCCGAACTCGAGGCTGGGTTGAACTCAAACCGCAACAAGCCAAGCGCGGTGCAGTCCGTACTTCAATTGGTTTGAGGCAATCTCGAGTAGAAAAGCAGATACGCATAGCTGACTTTGGTGTACAATTTTTTTATGAGCGACTTTGTTCAAGTCAAATCAAAAGCGAATTTGGAAAGCGAAGCGGCAGTCCACCAGCTTGCCAAGGCTTATTTGGATTCTACAAGTCTGAATCAAGTTTTGCTTGCGAAAAAACGCTTGCTCGAGGTTTTGGAGGTTGCTCAAGAGCAACAGCTTGTGACCAGTCTCGAGATTTGGAAACTTGAACCACAAATCCTTGAAGGCGCTTGGCGCTTGACCAAGCATTCGGAAGAAGTTGCTTTGGAATTGTCAAAACTACAAGACCAAGTAGAGCAAGAATTTCCCGAAGTCCAATTTTCCCTCCGATGGCTTAAAGCGTGAACCAAGTACAAGACCATTTGGATCGTGCTTTAGAACATCAAAGAAATGCGGAGTTGATTCCTGCACCCGATTGGAAAATCGTTGCTTACTTTTATTCTGCTGTGCATTTTATAAATGCAGCCTTGCTTCGGTATGGTAGATGTGTGGGCAATCATGCTGAACGAGCCGAGGAATTGCGTCAACATCAGGATTTAGCTGTGCTGTATCTGCGGTACAAATTGCTCAGCGATTTGGCTTTTCAGGCATGGTATGAGTGCTTTCAGTCCCAAGACTATGCTCGAGACGTTGCTGACTGTAAAATGCGATTAGAAGCCATCAAAACTCACGTCGAAAGCCTGATTTAATCAAACATCAAGTATCGGTGTATCGTCTCACTTTGCTTGTGTACGATAACCCATATGGCTCGAGTCACCACCCAATTTAAGTGCAGTTCATGCGGTTACACCGCCGCCAAAAGCCTTGGGCGTTGCCCGAGTTGCAGTGCTTGGAATAGCTTTGAAGAAGTCAGCCAATCAAGCGCTAAAGTCAGCGCCCTGCCTCGAGCCGCTTTGGTGCGCCTTGGCAATGTGGCGCTTCAATCCGAACCTCGAGTCTCGAGTGGAGTTTCAGAACTTGACCGTGTGCTGGGCGGCGGTTGGGTGGCTGGTGGTGTGGTGCTGCTTGGTGGCGAACCGGGCATCGGCAAAAGCACTTTGCTGCTGCAAGTAGCGCATCATCTTTCAAGCGCTGGTGAATCGGTGCTGTACGTGGCTGGCGAAGAATCACTCGAGCAGGTGCGTTTACGAGCTGACCGCCTCGGGGTTGGCGGCGATGTGCTGATGACCCGAGACATCACGGCTGATGGCATTGCGGCGCTGCTCGAGGCGGAACGCCCACGGCTGTGCATTGTGGATTCAATTCAGACCATTCAAGCTGGAGAAACAGGCTCGCCCGGTGGTCTAGCGCAAGTGCGTGAAGCCACGGCACGGCTGACCAAAGCCGCCAAGGAAACTGGCTCGAGCATGGTGCTGGTGGGGCATGTCACCAAGGATGGCTCGGTGGCGGGTCCCAAAGTCATGGAGCATATTGTGGATGCGGTTTTAATGCTCGAGTCGGTTGGCAATTACCGCATGTTGCGCTCGGTTAAAAATCGTTTTGGTAATGTCGGTGAACTCGGTGTTTTTGACATGCGCGAATCGGGCTTGGTGGCGGTGGATAATCCATCGGCTGCATTTTTGGCGGAGCGTCCGATTGGCGCTCCCGGTAGCGTTATTGCTGCCACCTTGGACGGTCAACGCCCGCTCCTGCTCGAGGTACAGGCTTTGGCAGCCAAGACCCCATACCCTGCCCCCAAGCGCGTGGCGGTGGGTTTGGATGCGCGGCGGGTGGACGTGGTGTTGGCGGTTCTCGAGCGTCGGCTCGAGCTGTCGCTTGGAGGCTTAGACATTTATGTCAATTTGGCTGGCGGCTTGCGTGTGACTGACCCGGGCTTGGATTTGGCAGTGGCGTTGGCAGTCTACAGCGCTGTGATGATGAAACCCATCCCTGAAGGCATTGCCGTGTTCGGTGAAGTTGGCTTAGCGGGCGAGGTCAGAAGTGTTTCACAACCGGCTCGTCGGGCTGCCGAAGCCACTCGAGTTGGCATTGAGCGTTTGATTGCCCCGCCGGGGGTGAAGGGAAGCAGCAGCATTACCATGGTGCGCGAGGCGGTACAAATGATGTGGCGTTCAAGCGCTAAGGTATAGGCGGGAGTACCATGAAACCAGAGCATGATCCAATCAGAGCAATTATCCGAGCCGTGCTGGTGCTGCTTGGTGCTGCGGCTGGTTGGCGTATCTCGCCATTGCTGGTTCAAGATTCTCTTAGTCAGGGGTATATCACACTGCTTTGTGCGTTGCTGATTTCTTTGTTTACGGGTCGTCCAAGTTTATGGCTTCGCAATTCGGTTTCTCGAGTGGCTGGAGCGTGGGTTGGTTTGCCGCCGCAAGCGGTTTTGGCTGCGACCGTGGCGCTGACCTTTGCATTGATTGTCAGTTTGCTTTTGAACGGTGTGATTTCAAACATTCCGGGCTACTCTTGGGTTTGGCAGATTGTAACAACGGTCATTCTGGCTATTTTTTTGGTCAGTATTGCCTTAATTAACCAAAAGTTCTTTACACCATTTGCTGAACGACCAACGCAAACCCTGACAATCAAAGGGATCTCTGGGGTTCTAAAATTAATTGATACCAACATCATCATTGATGGACGGATTTTAGAAGTCTCGAGAGCGGGTTTTCTCGAGGGGACGTTGATTGTGCCGGGCTTTGTCCTGCGTGAATTGCAGTATTTTGCCGATTCGTCCGACCGAGATAAGCGCAACAAAGGACGGCGTGGTTTGGATTTACTCGAGAAACTCAGGGCGCTGCGTCATTTGGATGTGGTGGTCAGGGAATTTGAGGACACAGGCGGTGGTGTGGATGAACGACTGATCAGAGCCGCCCTCGAGATTAACGCCAGTATTGTCAGCAACGACACAGGCTTGGCGCGGGTCGCAAGTCTGCAAGATGTCAAAACGATTTCCTTAAATGTGCTTGCCGATGCCTTAAAACCCAAATTAGGCGCAGGGGATGAAATCAGCCTTGAAATTATCAAAGAAGGCACGCATCCCGGGCAAGGCATTGGCTACCTCGAGGATGGAACAATGGTGGTGATTGAGGATGGGCTGGCTTTTAAGGGCAGAACAGCTCAAGTTTCGATTCAGACCATCACCCAGACTTCGCTTGGACGAATGGTGTTTGCCAAAGTTATTGGTTAGAATTGCCCTGTGCCGAGCCTTCTCGAGATACCAGAATCTGCTGCTTTGGCGATGATTTCAGATACCCATGCCAACTTAACGGCGCTCGAGGCGGTACTGTCAGACATCTCGAGTAAAGGCTTGAATCAGATTGTGATGCTGGGTGATGTGGCTGGCAAAGGTCCTCGCCCTGCCGAGGTGCTTGATCGTTTGCGTGAACTCGAGATTCCTTGTTTGTTTGGCAATTGGGATGAACTGCTGATTCGTTCGCTTCTACCCAATGCCGCGCCTGAAATGCCGAGCATGACCGAAGCTCTCGAGTGGCAACGTGGGCATTTAGGACCCGAGCGCTTGCAGTGGTTACAAAGCCTGCCTTATGCCTTGGATGTGCCGCGCCGGGCTGGACTGGTGCGTCTGGTTCACGCCTCGAGCAAAGGGGTTTGGACGCGGGTGCGTGAAAACGACCCACTCGAGAATTTTTATGGTTTATTTGACAAAAGCCCAGAAGTTGGTTTGGATGCGCCTACACCTTTGGCTGTCGGCTACGGCGATATTCACACCACATTGCTTAGGCACCTGCGTTCCTTTCCTGAAATCAATCCTGAACTTCGTGGGCGCATGGTCTTTAATGTGGGTTCAGTTGGCAATCCGCTCGATTGTAACCTCGCCAGTTACGCTGTGCTGCACCCAAGCAGTCAACTCGAGGTCAGTTTTGTACGGGTAGCATATGACGTAGAAACCGAATGCCGCGCCGCAGTGTATTCCGAGATGCCACAACTCGAAGAGTACCTTGAGGAAACCCGCACGGGTTTTTACCATCCTCGAGGCTAAGTCTGGGTTAAACTGTACGATGTGCTACGAAGCCTGCGGCGGCATTTGATTGAGGATTTCTTTAAGAGTTCTGGGTTTTCGGTCAGTATTTTTGTGCTTAACCTAATGCTTGCATTATCTGTTACAGCTTTGGTTTATGCAACTGGTGGCACCAAATATGTCTATGTGCAGTTGATGTATCTTCCTGTGCTGCTCAGTGGGTTATTGTTTAATGCTCGAGTTGCATTTTGGTTTGGGATTTTAGCAGGACTGATGATGGGTCCACTGATGCCACTCGAGGTGGCTGAGAACATTTATCAACCGACTGAGGCATGGCTGTTTCGGATTTTGTTTTTTTGCTTAAATGGTGTTTGTGCAGGAGCGGTTTCTGGTTTGTTGCGCCACCGAATTCGCCTGCTCGAGAAGGTCAAAACCGAAATTGCCATGACATATGGACGAACCTTGCGGGCATTGGTGGTCTTAATTGGCGAACGCGATGATGAAACCGCTGACCATTGCGAACAAGTGGCGTATAACGCAGTGTGCCTTGGTGAAGCGCTTGCGTTGTCCGATGAACGTATCGAAGTATTGTACTGGTCAGCTTTGCTACACGACCTTGGCAAAGTCGGTATTCCGGAAGCCATTCTCAATAAACCAGGTCCACTGACCCCAGAAGAACGCCTCGAGATGCAGCGCCATGTTGACATTGGTTACCGAGTCATCCTTCAAGCCAGCAGCGAATTTGCACCGATTGCCGATGTTGTGGCTGGTCATCATGAACGCATGGATGGAACGGGCTATCCTAAGGGTCTGAGGGCTGAGCAGATTTTAATCGAATCTCGGATTCTCAGTGTGATAGATGTGTTTGAAGCCCTGACTTCGGTGCGTCCATACCATCAGGCAATGACACCTGAAGCTGCCCTTTTGATGATGCAAAAAGAATCTGGGCGGCAATTTGATGCTCGGGTTCTCGAAACGTTTATGGGGCTTTTGCGGCGTGGCGAAGTCATGACAACTCAAGATGTCGCGGCACTCGAGCGAGTCAAAGACCGTTACCATGGCGATGGGTTGTTTTTATCCAAGCTCAAAAATGCTTAACTCATGCTTATGTACATCACCCTCTCGAGCCAGCATCAGTTCAGTACGGTGATGAAAAACAGTGAATTCTTAGGTTTTGCTGCCCCTGCTGCCAGCCTTGAAACTGCACAAACTTGGCTCGAGGCGGTCAGGCAGCGCTACCCGGATTCCAGCCATGTTTGTTGGGCATATAAAATCGGGCAGCTTTACCGTTTTTCCGACGATGGTGAACCCAGTGGCACAGCTGGAGCGCCGATGTATCGCGCCCTCGAGTTAAGTGGTTTGGACTGTGTGGTGCTGGCGGTGGTGCGCTACTACGGCGGCACAAACCTTGGGGCTGGTGGTCTGGCAAGAGCATACGGAGGAGTGGCAGCCGAGGTGCTGCGAATTGCCGAAAAACTCGAGGTTCATCCAAGGATTCCAATTCACATGGCTGTGCCTTTTCACCAAGTCAGTTTGCTTTATCGGTTGCTCGAGGATTTTGATGTGACTCAGCAAACCGAGGAATTTACCTCAGATGGTCTTGAAGTCAAAGGGCTGCTGCTCGAGAGTCAATTGGAAGCACTTAAAACCCAATTGCAAAATGTCACTCGAGGCAGGGGAGAGCTGGTGATGTTTGGGGAGTGACCTACTCATGCGCCTCGAGGATACGGGAACTCATGTCATCGAGGATACGGGAACTCATGTCATCGAGGACAATGGAACTCATGCCCCTCGAGAAGTTCAGAAACTCGAGTAGACTGCACAAGTGATTGAGTTAAAGCCCAACCGTGACCGCCGTATCAGAAATTTTCACCCATGGATTTTTAAGGACGACATTGCTCATGTTTTGGGCGATTTTCCTGCGGGTTCGCTGCTCGAGGTGCGCGATGCCAATGGTGCGTTTGTAGGGCAGGCTTTTTATAATGCCAAAGCCAGTATTCCCGCTCGGGTGATCAGTTTAGAACGTGGCAAAATTGGTGTGGATTTTTATCGCAAATTGATTCGTGCTGCTTTTGAAAAACGCCGTCATTTGCAGCACTCAAACGCAATGCGAATTTTAAATGGCGAAGCCGATGGGATACCCGGTTTGATTGTGGATGTGTTTGACCAAGTGCTGTGTGTGCAGATTCGCAACGCTGGTTTGGAACTACACCGCGAGATCATTCTCGAGGCACTGAAAAAAGAAACCCTTGCAGGTTGTGCCTATGAGCGCTCCGACACTTCTGAACGCAACAAAGAAGGTTTGCAGCCTCAGGTTGGTATTTTGTGGGGCGATGTTCCAGAGACTGTGCGCTTTATCGAAGACGAGATTCAATTTGAATTTAAGCCGTTTGAAGCTCAAAAAACTGGTTTTTACCTCGATCAACGCGATAACCGTCGGCGTTTAGCAGCATTGGTAAACTCGAGTTCTCGGGTGTTGGATTGTTACTCTTATACGGGTGGATTTAGCTTGTATGCCGCTAAGGCTGGAGCGCAGTGTTTGGCTGTGGATAAGGACGCGATTGCCCTCCAAGCCCTCGAGCGAAGTGCAGCCAAAAATGGTTTGGATAAACAAATCTCGGTACGACTTGGTGATGCCTTAGAAGTGTTGGACCAGCTTGTGAATGAGAAAAAAAAGTTCACCCATGCCGTGATTGACCCACCAACACTAGCCAAGCGAAAAGAAGAAGTGATGGCGGCAAAACGCATTTTTACAATCGCGCTGAAAAACACTTTGCGGATGCTCGAGTCTAGCGGAATTGTGCTGGTCAGCACTTGCGCTTATCACATCAAAACCGATGACCTGCTCGAGGCGTGTCGGATGGCAGGTTCGGATGCTGGGCGTAAACTCGAGGTGCTGGATGTGACTTATCAACCAGCCGATCATCCGTGGGTGCTGCAAATCCCAGAGTCTTTGTATTTAAAAACCTTGATTTTAAGGGCAGAGTGAGGTTTTTTGGTTTTTTTGTGGCTTGACCTGCTAGACTACACCTTATGTTCAAAGGTTTATTTCCGCCTGTTCCAACACCATTCAAAAAAGATGGCTCACTTGATTTACCTGCACTGCAAAACCTGATCGCTTGGCTCGAGCCAAATGTAGATGGTTTTTTGATTCTTGGTTCAAATGGCGAAGTGGCATACCTTGATGAAACCGAACGGCAAAAGGTCTTGGCAGCCGCTCGAGAAGCCATACCAGAATCTAAAATCATGATTGCTGGCGCAGGTGGTGAAGCCACAGCCCATGTGATTGAACGCTGCCGTGATGCCTCCGAAGCTGGAGCTGACGCGGCACTGGTGATTGCGCCGTACTATAACCGCGCCAGTATGACCCCCAATGTCTTAGAGACGCATTTCATGACCGTTGCCAATTCAAGTCCAATTCCTGTGTATGTCTACAACATCCCGCAAGTCTCTGGTATTGCCCATGCGCCGTCGTGGTTTAGTCGTATTGGTATGCACCCGAATGTGGCTGGGGTCAAGGATTCAAGTGGTGACATCATGAATTTCACTGAAATCGCTCGAGTCACCCCAAATGGTTTTAATTTACTGACAGGCAATGCCCCAACTTTGCTGCCTGCTTTAGCAGTTGGCGCTCATGGGGCGATTCTTGCGGCGGGCAATGTGATTCCAAAAGTTTTTCAAGCCATCATGGCAGCCTACACAGCTGGCGATATGACCCGCGCTCTCGAGCTACAACGCCTCTCTAACCCTTTGTCGTATGCCGTGACGCGGGATTACGGCGTATCAGGCTTAAAAGCGGTTTTACGCCTGCTCGAGGTCAGTGCTGGTTATCCTCGAGCGCCACTTTTGGATGTGGATGCCGATACCAACATCGCTTTGGAAAAATTACTGGCTGGTGTTCAAGGGATTGTCTAAAAAATTTGAAAAGTAAAACCCCTCGAGGCAACTCGAGGGGTTTTTTGGTGGTGGGCGATCGCGGACTCGAACCGCGGACCTCCCCGTTATCAGCGGGGTGCTCTAACCAGCTGAGCTAACCGCCCATGCTGCCCTGCCACGCGAGGGCAGACTTTAACATCCCTAAGCCAACTCGTCAAGCGTCTGTTTGGAATTGGCTTAGGCTTCGAGGTTCAAAAAGGCAGCTTTGAATTCTTGAGGGCTGGTGGACACGCCAATTAAGAAGGTTTCAAGCTCGTGACTCTCGAGTTTCTTTTCACCGTGCAGTATGGTGCTTCCATCAGCAAGTTGCTGCTCAAGCAGCAGGTGGGTAAAGGGTTTGCGGTGCATGATGCAAAGGGTGTAACCATTTTCGATCTGGATTCGACTCATAAAAGTCTCCAATAATGAGGCTGTTAGGGGTTTTGCAGACGGCTGTGCTTCATCTGCACTGTTGGTGGTTGTTCGAGATTGCCTAAGACCTCGAGTGCCTTCAGTAACCATATCGTAAGCGTTTACGAGTCACTTTTCATCAGACATTTGGATGGTTGTTTGCCTATTCCAAAGTCTTGCAATCATAGTGGAATCTGACCTTCGGTACAATTGAATTTTAAGTTACAATACCCCCCGAGGTCAGACATGGAAAATATTACTTGGCGCGAGAAATTTGGGTATTGGTTTGATAATATTATGGCAAAAGGTCCGCTTGCCACGATTACGTTGTTGTTTCTTGCCAGCGTTGGTTTTATCAGCATCATTGGTGTGTTGGTTACAGCTTTTGGTTTTGCACCAATCGGTGAAGACGACAAACCCCAAGGTTTAGCCGATGTGATTTGGGGCAACCTGATGCGAACCCTAGATTCCGGCACAATGGGTGGCGACACAGGTTGGGGATTTCGCTTTTTTATGTTGATTGTCACGCTTGGAGGCGTATTTTTGGTCGCCAGCTTGATTGGTATTATTTCCAGTGCCTTTGATTCAAAAATCGAAGAACTGAAAAAAGGACGTTCTCGGGTTCTCGAGTCTGACCACACCCTGATTTTAGGTTGGAACGAACAGGTGTTTGGCATTTTAGGCGAAATTTGTTTAGCCAATGAATCCAGAACCCGCCCTGCGATTGTGGTGATGTCTGAAACCGATAAATCTGAGATGGAAGAAACCATCCGAGAACGGGTTCAGAACGGTAAAACCCGCATTATTTGTCGCAATGGCAACCCAATGGACTTAAACGACCTCGAGTTGGGTAATTTTAACGCGGCTCGTAGCATCATCATCTTAGCGCCAACCGATACCACCGACCCAGACTCGAACATCATCAAAACCACGTTGGCATTGACCAACCACCCAAAGCGCCACAACAAACCATTTCATATTGTGGCTGAAATTCAGCACTCCGACAACCTTGAGGCAGCCAAACTGGTTGGCAAAGACGAAGCCCATTTTGTGCTTGCCAAAGAACTGATCTCGAGAATCACAGTGCAAACCTGCCGCCAAAGTGGGCTGAGCGTGGTTTACACCGAACTGCTGGATTTTGGTGGTGATGAAATTTATTTTTCGCCCGTGGCTGACTTGGCAGGTAAAACCTATTTTGAAGCACAAATGGCATTTGCCAAATGCACAATCATGGGTTTTTCTCGAGCAGGTCAAATTCACCTCAATCCATTGCCAAGTGCGATGCTCGAGGCTACCGATGAACTGATTGTGATTGCCGAAGACGACAGCCTGATTGCCCGTTCGCCCGCCCCAAGTCAAATTGCTACCGATGCACTGGCAACCGCCCAAGAAAGCCCACCAAAACCCGAGAAAACCCTGATTTTAGGTTACAACACCAGTCTGGAAACAATCATAGATGAACTCGATGAATACGTGGCGGCGGGTTCACAAACCCTGATTATTGCCGATATTCCAACCCCCGATTTGCATAGCCCAAAAAATCAAAATCTGATGTTTCGCAAAGGCGACCCTGCCAACCGCGCTGTACTCGAGGGGCTACAGCCTTACGATTATGACCACATCATCGCCCTTGCAAGCGATTTGATTCCAGCCCAAGCCGCCGATGCCAAAACCCTGATTACACTCCTGCATTTGCGAGATATTGCCGAAAAACGCGGTCAAGACCTGAACATTGTTTCCGAAATGCTTGATGCCAGAAACCGCGAACTTGCCGAAGTCACCAAAGCCGATGATTTTATTGTGTCTGACAAATTAATCAGCTTGATGCTCTCTCAGATTTCAGAGAACAAACAACTCTCCGAAGTCTTTCGGTATTTATTTTCCAACGACGGTTGCGAAATTTACCTTCGCCCAGCCGACCTGTACATCCAACAAGGCAAAACCGTAGATTACTACACGGTTCTCGAGGCAGCCAAACGCCGCAATGAAACCGCCATCGGCTACCGAATCGCCAAACACGCCCATGACTCGAGTCAGTCCTATGGTGTCAAAGTCAATCCCAATAAAGCCGAAAAGATGATGTTCGCGCCGGAAGACAGGATTATTGTTTTAGCAGAAGAGTAAAAGGGCAGAGGAAAGGAAAAAGGTAAAAGAGAAACTTGCCTTATTTCCAATTCTCGAGTTCTCGTTTGGCTCGTTCTAATTGACGGCGTTCTGCCGCATCGGTTGGTTCGAGCTTAACGGCTGTCTCGAGTTCGCGCTTGGCTCGGTCACGGTATTTTTGTTTGTCCAAGACCAAGAACGCCAGCGCTGATTCAACCCGCACCAAGAGGCGCTTTGGGGCAGTTTTGATGGCTAACTCGAGCAGTTCTAGCGCCCTGTCGCCATTTGCGCCGTATAACCAACCAATGCCTCGGGAGGTCATCTCGGCGTGCCAGCGCCCAAGGACAACCATCGCAAACCAATGGCGTGGGTTGAGTTCAAGGGCTTGCCCGAGGTTGTCTCGGATTTGACTCGGCACTCCTGTCGAGAGGGCATAACCAGCGTCGCGCAAGTTAGCCAGTTGCCCAACTGCAACAGCAATTTCAAAGTAACCATCGGCGTTTTTTGGATTGAGCTGCACGGCTTTGCGGGCATATTTTTCGCAAATGGTGTAAAAATCATCGCGTTCATCTCGAGGGCGACCAGAGGCGTATTCAGCTAAGGAACGAGCCGCCAAAGCATAACCTTCGGAGGTGTCCAAATCAGCTGCAACTTTTGAGGCACGTAAAAATTCACCTTTGGTGTACAGCTCTTTGGCATCGTCTAAATCGGCGGCTAAAACAAGGCTTGAGAACATAAGCAATAAGAATAATCTCATGGCGCTAGTGTACCGCACCCAATGTCAGTTCATTGCAACTTGTCCAAATTGGAATTTATTGTAACTCGTCCAAATGGGCTTTGAGTTTTGCCATTTTGGTTTCGAGCTTCGGCAATTCTCGCCCTGCGCTTTTCTCGAGTGCAAGGTACTGCTCAAAGACCGCCAGTGCTTCGCGGCGGCGGTTGATACTGACGAGTAAATCGCCAAGGTGTTCGTTTTGGTCAAAATAGACTTGGCTGGATTCGGGTTGCTCGAGAACACGGGCTTTGACTTGTTCGACCCGCGCTGAAATCTGGCGATAGCGATTGACCCGTTCTCTGATCAAAAACCATGCCAGAACCAAAACCCCACCAAGCGCACCTGCCACCACACTGATGGCTTGCGGTATCCCATTGGCATTGGCAAGGCGCACCAGCACTGGAAAAGCCAAGCCCAGCACCACCAGCACCGCCAGCAACGCGGCGTAATTCACAACAAGCCCCCGTTCCAAATCAGCACTTCGCGCCCACGTTCCTTAAAGCCCAAATCAAGGTAAAACTCAAATTGCCGAGGCTCGAGGTCGGGTTGGGTCAGCAAATACAGTGCAATCACATCGCCGCGTTCGCGGCATTCATGGACAATGGCGCTGAGCAAAGCCGTTTCGACTTGCCCAGTATAAGCTGGCAGCGCATGAAGTTCTTCGATGGTACAACGCCAACCCAAACGCATTGGACGGGCTTGAAAAGTGATGTGCGAAAAACCAAGCAATTGCACCCCAACAAAAGCCAAGTACACCGTGCTGTCATCATCGGTTAATGCCTGCTCGAGCAGTTCACGCAAACGCACAGGGTCACGCGCCGCTGGAGCGCCTTCCCAAGCCAAGCAAAGCTGCATCAAAGGCTCAAGGTCGCGCTTTAAGGCTCGGCGAGTCTCGAGAGGTGAATCGTGTTGCATCGTCTTAAACCGAAGGCGCTAGAATCCGCCCACAAGATTGGCATTTGACTGGAAATTGCCCCGCCCGAATGCGCTGCACCAGATTAGGTGTGAGTTGCACTTTGCAACCACCACATTTGCCAGCCACAACCTTGACAAAACCAATGCCTTTTTTGGATTTTCGCACTTGGTCGTATTCTTTTAAGACTTTTTCATCGAGGTTGGCGGATACGGCATTGCGCTTGGCTTGTTGTTCTAAGAATTGTTTTTGCAGTTCTTTGATGCGGTCATCGTCCAAACTTTCCAAATGCTCGAGTTTTGGTTCTAATTCATCCAACGCAATGCCGATTTCTTCGATTTGAGTGTTTAAGTCGTCTAACTTTTCGGTCAGCGGCAAGGTGTCATCGGTTAAATCATTGATTTCGCCACGCAACGAAACCACCCGACTGGCATACTGTCCCTGTTCCTTGGCGCTGCTCGAATGCTGCTGATCGTGTTCAGCGCGTTTCAGTTGCTCACCCAAGGAAGCCAACTCGAGTTCAGCTTCACCGAGTTTACGTCGCACCGCCAAGTGTTCTAAGCGCAGCTTCTCGAGTTGCTGATTAAGCCTGATTTTATCGTCCCGAGCGGCTTTTAGTTCTCCGGGAATACTATCTTCGTCAAGTCGTAGCTTGTCTAAATCCAAGTCCATCGCTTGAATCGTGCCGAGGAGTTCGAGCGCGTTCACATCCCTATCGTACACATTTTTAGACCTAAATTGCCAGTGACTGCTAAAAGTACTGTGGTTCAAATAGGTTTGGGCGATGGGCTATGAGCTACGAGCTGTGAGCTATGAGCTATGAGCTATGAGGGTAAAAAGGTCAAAAGGTAAAAAGTTGGTTGCCTTCGTCTTTCGTCCTTCGTCCTTCGTCTTTCGTCCTTCGTCTTTCGTCCTTTGTTTTTCGTCCTTCGTCTTTCGTCCTTTGTCTTTCGTCCTTCATCTTTGACCCTTCTACCGTTGTACCATCACAGCATGTTATCGGTGAGCTTGCTTGGAAAGATTGAATTTAGAATAGATGATCGGGTGGTTGAACCAGCACTAGATTTGTTGCCAGTGTTGGTGCGACTGGCAGCGAGCGATAAACCAATCCAACTCGAGAATCTGCCCAGTGAATTTAGCGAATTTGCCCCGTACCTCGAGCAGGTGGCTGGAAAGTGGCGGCTGGAGTGTGCTTCGGATGTGTTGGCTTACCGCGCCAACAGCGACAACTTAAAAGCCTTGCATCAATTAAAAGCTGATTTTGCACCTAATCTACCTAAAGGAAACCCAGATTTTGAAACTTGGCTCGAGGCTGAACGCTTTGATTTGCGGCGGATTTTCTTAAGAGCCTTGCTCGAAAATGCAGTGCTGCTCGAGGAATCTGGCAAAACAGAAGAAGCCCAAAAAAATGTTTTGTTTGTAGAAAACGAGCAGCAAAAACTCGAGCCTCGGTTCGCGGGTTTGCTGGGCTTAGAGCTGGGTCAGTTTCGTTGGCGGCGCAAACGAATTGTAGAAGCGGCACAAACCTTTGAAGCTGCACTGCCTTTGCTCGAGCCAGAAGCCCAACACGAGGCTTCGGTCAATTACGCTGCCGCCCTTGTGCGCCTTGGGCGTTTGCAGGATTCCCTGAACGCCTTAGAAACCTTACCAAGTGGTATGTCTGAGGGCTGGGCGCTGCTGCACCGTGCCAATGCCTTGTGTTACCTCGAGCGGTTTACAGAAGCCATTCAGGCAGCCGAACAAGCCTTTGTCAGCGCTCGAGAACATGAAGATGGTTTTCTTGCCATGAGCGCCAAAACAATCATTGGCGAAGCGCTGCTGCAACAAGCTATTTTGGAAAACAAAGAACCCAAAGGGGCTGTGATTGCTCTTGGTCAAGCCATTGGCATTGCCGAAGTGCTGGGCGAAGATGCCAACGCTTTAACTTTTGCTGTTTTAGCCCATGCTCATGCCATATGGGGCGCTAAACAAAAAGCCCTCGAGATGGCAGAACGCGCCTTCAAAAGCGCCCGCAGTGCCAAAGATTCAACCGCTACAATTCGAGCTTTGATGTCCCTATTTGCGATCACCAACATCGGCAGTTTTGCCCGTAATGCCTTGGCGGAGGCTCGAACTGTGACCCATCAGCCTTTGTTGTTACGCACTTTATTACTGGTTGCCGAAAAAGACCAAGATGCTGAACTTGCCCAGGAAGCGCTTGAGCTGGCAAGAAGTCAACAAGTTCCTCGGCTCGAGCAACAAGCCCAACATCTGCTTGAAGTGTTGAAGCAAAAAACCTCTGCTTAGGCAGAGGTTTTTCTTTGGTGGAGGTGGAGAGATTCGAACTCACGACATCTCGCTTGCAAAGCGAGCGCTCTCCCACTGAGCTACACCCCCGAGCGCTGGAGGAGTGTAACAATAGAATCGCATTCCGTCAAGGGGTTAGCGACGACGCATCGAACGCGGACGATCCAGAATCTCGTTCCAGACAAAGCCAGAGACAGCTTCGCGGGTGTCAATAAAACGAGTTTGCGGTACATTCGAGGTGCGAGCTGTTGGCACAATTTCCTTGCCGCGCACTTCTTGAATGCCTTTAAGCGCCACAACTGTCGAGCCACCTTCGTTCTTAAAGGCAAGTGAGCCTTCTAAACTCGGGTCACGCCGAGCAGGCATATCAAAATGAGGTTGGCGTTTGCTGTGACCAAGGCTGTCGGGTCTGGAATCACCCTCGAGTCGTTCTGGCTTAGATTGCTCGAGGTAGACCTCGATGTTGGGCTTGATGGTCGTTTCGATCGGTTTATTTTCTGCTCGAGGTGGTGGGCGCATCATCCCAGCCGGAGCTGGCGGGGGTGGTTTACCGCGCCCAAGCGGGGCTTGAGGAGCTGATTGCATGGTGGTGCGCCCCATTTTCTCTGCCAGTTTACGCCGCAAATCCTCTTGAGGGTTGGTGTTGGCTTGAGTGGTTTTTTGTGTCCCCATGCCAAGCGCCTCGAGAATATCGGCTTGTAGGTCTTTGAGTTCCTGCTCGCTTTTTGGTGAAACCGTTGGGCGCGGTGGCGGTGCAAGTGTGGCATCTGGTTGCTCAGTGCGTTTTAAGTACCCATCATAGCTTTGCGTGGCAGGGTCAGTTTCTTGATCCATAAAACCACGCCGACGGCGCTCCTCGGCTTCCTGAGCTTCGCGTTGTGCATCTCGAAGGCGTTTACCTGACTGATTGATAAAATTAAAAACACTCGAGAGAATCACAAACGCAATAATCAGCAACTCGGGATTCTTGAGCAGGAGGTTGATGAGGAATTGAACAGGGTTATTCTGGTTCATGGGATTCCTTAGGGCGGAAGAAGAAAGAGAAAAGATGAAAGGTCAAAGTAATTTCCTACTTTTCTCTTTTCTCTTTTACCTTTCCTCTCTTACTTACTCGCATCGCGTTTGGCTGATTCGGAAATCGCACCACGCATACTGGTGTCGGCTTGGAGGTTCTGCATGTTGTAGTAATCCATGACGCCAAGTTTGCCGCTCTTAAAGGCTTCCGCCAGTGCCAGTGGCACTTGGGATTCGGCTTCAACCACTTTGGCACGCATTTCTTGGACTCGAGCCTGCATTTCTTGTTCAACCGCAACCGCCATGGCGCGGCGTTCTTCGGCTTTGGCTTGAGCTACACGCTTTTCGGCTTCGGCTTGGTCGGTCTTGAGCTGTGCGCCGATGTTCTTACCAACATCCACTTCGGCAATGTCAATCGAAAGAATCTCGAAAGCAGTACCAGCGTCTAAGCCTTTGGCAAGCGTGGTCTTGGAGATAATATCGGGTTGCTCGAGAACCGCTTTGTGGTCTTGGGCAGCACCGATTGCAGCCACGATACCTTCGCCGACTCGAGCGATGATCGTTTCTTCACCAGCACCACCGACAAGTCGGTCAATTTTCACACGCACCGTGATACGAGCCGTGGCAAGCAACTGAATACCATCTTGTGCCATACCCGTAACCATTGGCGTTTGAATCACTTTTGGGTTGACCGAGACACGCACCGCATCCAGCACATCGCGCCCAGCAAGGTCAATCGCGGTGGCTTGCTCGAAAGTCAGGGGGATACCGGCTTTGCCAGCTGCAATCAGGGCATCCACAACTTTGTCCACGTTACCGCCAGCCAAAAAGTGCGCCTCGAGGTTGTTCTGCAACACATCTGGCAGACCAGCTTTGCGGGCTTTAATCAGTGGATAAATGATTCGAGCAGGAGCAACCCGCCGCAAACGCATACCAATCAGACTTGGCAAACCAACCATCACACCGCTTGCCAGTGCTGAAATCCACAAACCTGTTGGAATCACACTAAACAAAATCCAAAAACCAACGATTACCAACACACCAATAAAAATAAATGCTTCCATGTTAAATCCTCCTCAAGGACATTGACTACTTCAAGTGATACTACGCTTTTTTGGACGGTCAGGCTTTAGTTTTGACCACAATCCGCCGCCCTTCAACCCGAGTCACCTCGAGCATCGTGCCAGCTTTGATAAATTCACCATCAGCCACCACATCCATGCGTTCGCCTTCGATACTCGCCACGCCACTAGGACGCAAATCCGAAATCGCCGTGCCAAAACGCCCCTCGAGTTTTGATGGAGCGCCCACAGGTAAGGACACGGCTGTGCCAGTCCCCGACATGGTGGTGTTCAAAAAAATTGACCGGCTGAGCAATGTGCTTTTTGGTAATTTCCACAAAGCCAGACCAATGCCAAGCCCACCAATTATTGCAGCCGTGCCAGCCACCACAGGAAAACTCTGACCGAACTGCAAGTAAATGCTGGCAAGGATACTCCCAGCTCCAAGTAAACCAATCACCGTTGCACCAGGAACAATCAGTAATTCTGCCATAATCAGCAAAATCCCAGCGATAAAGAGAATAAACGCCACGGTGTTACCGCTACCCGTCAGCAAGCCACCCATGAAGTACGCCACCAGCGCCACACCACCAATGATGCCCGGGGCAGCCAGACCCGGGTGAAAGAGTTCAATCAAAATCCCGATAATGCCCACTGCCAATAAAATCCCAGCAATGATCGGATTGGTCAGCACCGCGCCAATCTGTTCAGAAGGCGACAAGACATACTTCTCGAGTTTAAGATTGGCAAAACCAGCTTGGCGCACAGCATCTTCTATACTTTGTGCGGTGAAATCAGCGATGTTGTTCTTGACTGCTTCAGGCGCGGTCAGGGTCAGAATCTCACCTTTTTCTTTTAAGCCCGGAATGACTTTATTTGGATTGACCATGCCCTCGGCAGCGTCTTTATTGCGCCCTCGAGTTTCGGCAACACTACGAAACTTGCCTCGCACCGCGCTGTTGATTTTTTCACCGACATCGCCTTCGATGGCTTGACCAGCCCCAGTAATTGGCAGTGCAGCCCCGATTTCCGAAGCTGGCAGCATCGCCAGTTGCTCAGCGCTCATGGCAATCAAAGCACCAGCACTAAAGGCATTTCTGACCACAGCCAGCGTAGGCACTTTACTCGAGATGATCGCATCAGACATTTCAATGGCGGCATCCACCCGACCACCGGGGGTTTGCACTTCGATCACAATCAGTGGGCGATTCTCGAGGTTGGCTTGTTCGATTTGCTTTTTAAGAAGCGCGGCACTGGCAGGTTGGATTTCGCCTTCGACCCGCAGAATCACACCGTCCCCTGCTGGTTTGGCAGGCTGAGCAAGACCAATCGTTCCTAAAAGCATTAAAATCGCGGATAAAAGACGTTTCATAACCTTACTCTACGCGGTTTTGCCTTAAAAAGTTTCAGTGCAGATTACAACTCGAGCCGACTCAGCACCTCGACATGGCTGGTTTGTGGGTAAAAATCATGTGGTTGAACATGGCTGAGCTTGTAACCGCCTTTGCTGAGCTTACCGACATCCCGCGCCCAGGTGGCAGGGTCGCAAGACACATAGACCAAACGTGGCGCTCGAGCCAAGAGCAGCGCATCCAGCACATCCTTGGATAAACCCGCCCGTGGCGGGTCAAGCGCAATGCAATCGGCAAAAATCCCCTCGAGCCGTGAAGCATCACCGCGCTTAAAAGTCAAGTTTTTCACTCCAAGTCTCGAGGCATCCGAAATTCCTCGAGCCACGGCTTCGGGGTTGATTTCAATGACTTGCACTTGCTTGAAATTTTTCGTTAAATGCAAGCCCAATGTGCCACTGCCGCCGTACAAATCAATTGCCAGATTCCCAGAACCCGCCAACCGCGCCGCCTCGAGGTACAATTGCGAAGCAGCCAATGGATTGACTTGGGCAAAACTCGAGGCGGTCACAGACACCGAAAAATCACCGTACTGCTCGAGAATGCTTTCTGCTCCCCAAAGGGTTTCTGTACCAGCCCGAAAGCGCCCCTCGAGCGAGGCAAAGGCATAACTGACACCCGTCACACCAAGGTCTTTGAGGTGATGCACGGCTTTTTTATAGCGGTGCGGTTCTTCTTTGCCAATCAAACAAACCAACACTTCGCCCGTTAAAAAACTACTGCGAAAAGCAATTTCTAAACTCGGCTCGAGACGATCTGCCCGAATGCTCTCCAAGCCACCCGCGATGTTTTCGTGTACCAATGGATCATCGCGCAGCAACCAAATTCGGTGCGACATTGGGATTCGGTAGCCCAAGCCAACAGGGGAGAGGGCATACTGCGCCCCGCTCCGATAACGCCACTCGAGACTTGACGGCACTGTTGGCAGCACCTCTGTCTCGAGCTTTGCAATACGTTCCAGCGCTTCGGTCACAAAACCGCGTTTGAATTCGAGTTGAGCCGCATACGTGGCATGAGCCAAATCAGCGGTTGGCGGTGTGCCACGCGGTGGTTTTTCTCGAGTCTCGGACGGTTGAATTACCCGCACCAAGCTCCCCTCGAGCGCCCCGCGTTTTTTCTTCAGTTCGACTTCGACCAGTTCGGTTGGTAATGACCCAGCCACCAGCACCACGCCGCTCTCGGTGCGAGCCAAGCCAAGACCACCAGAAACCAGTTTTTCAATGCGGACTCGAGCCAGACTCATTGGGCGCAGTCTAACCCAGAACTATTTCTCGAGACAGATGTCTAAGTTGGTCATGGTGTCAAGGTTTATGCCTTTGAACAAAGTCCCTTCCATACCCTTGTTCCACCAAGTGTAGCCGCTGCCAACGTACCGCGCCCCAGAAGCGGAAACCTGTGTTTGCATGGATAGCTTCACGCCATTGACGATGACTGTAGCAAACGAGCCTTTGGTGTTGTTGACGTAAATCACTTGAACTCGATTCCCTTTTTCGCATTTGTACGAGACTTTGACAGGAGCGCTCGAGTCAGCATCGCCAGCTCCAGCAAGTGCAAAACCAAACAAGCCCAAAACCAAACCCAAAAATATTGTTTTCATCGTCTGTAGCATATCGGCAAGTATGAGAATGATTTAGAGTGCAGATAGCCTCTCGAGGCTGTACAATGCGCCCATGCTCACGGCGTTACAACTTGGGAATTTTAAGTCATGGCGCGAAGTCAATGTGCCACTTGCACCCATAACAGGTTTTTTCGGAACAAACAGCAGTGGAAAAAGCAGCCTCCTGCAAGCGCTTTTGCTGATGAAACAAAGCGCAGAAAACTCAGATCAACAACAAGTTTTTGATTTTGGTGGTGACAATTCTTTTGTTCAGTTTGATGGTTTTCAAAGTTTGATATTTTCTGGGAATGAGCAAATCAAAATTCATATTGGCTTTAGTTTTAACGACACTAATTTCGGTAAATTTAATGATGATTTACTGATGGATGTGGAAAAATATCAAACTATTTCTTTTTTTTCTAAGATAGGTCAAAATGAAAAGAGAAATTTGTTTGTTGAAAAAATAGAATATGAATTATTTTCTCAAAAGATTAAATTAATTTATGATGGTAAAAAATATATAACGGATGGATTTAATAATTTATTTTTACGATCAAAAGTGCTAAATAATGCTGATCATCTCGAAATTTTCACTAGTGAAACTGACCCTATCTACCCATGGAGATTTTATGGATTTAGCCAAGAGCCGCCGTTTCATATTCGGCGCTATCATTTTGCATTACTCGAGACAGCTTTAGAGAAGGCTTTAGCAAAAGTGAACTACCTTGGACCATTACGGGATTTCCCCAAACGTTTTTATTCATGGTCTGGTGCTGCACCTTCAAATGTTGGCAAGTCTGGTGAAATTACAATTGCTGCACTCCTTGCGGCTCGAGTTGGTGGCAATAAAGTTGGCGAAATCCCACTCGAGAATTACTTGGCAGAAAAACTCAAAGACCTTGGTTTGATAGACTCATTCCGTCTCGAGGAACTGCGCGAAGGCACAAATATTTTCCGTGTTTTGGTGCGTCGAACTCCTGAATCCCCAGAGGTTTCTTTAACCGATGTTGGTTTTGGGGTGTCCCAAGTTCTGCCTGTGCTGGTGCTGTGCTATTACGCTCCAGAAGGCTCAACCATTCTTCTCGAGCAACCCGAATTGCACTTGCACCCAAACGTTCAATCTGGTCTGGCGGATATTTTTATTGATGCTTACCAAAAACGCGGTGTGCAAATCATTCTTGAAAGTCATTCTGAACATCTACTTCAGCGTTTGCAACGGCGAATTACCGAGGAAAAGATTGGAAATGCAGATGTCAACTTGTACTTTTGCCGTCTCGAGCAAGGTGAATCTAAACTTGAGTCGTTGGAGCTTGACGAATTTGGCAATATCCACAATTATCCAGATGAGTTTTTTGGAGACCGTTTTGCTGAAGTGGTTGCCATCACAGAAGCGGGAATTTCACGGCGCGAAAAGAAGGCACTTGAAAAGACATGAGTGCTTTTGTGATTGATGAAAACGTTTTGGTCAATTCAATGAAAGAAGCTCCAGACGAAAACACAACCGACACCTGTATCCGAAACTGTATGCAAACACTGATGGATGTTAGAAAAGGTGTTGTTGTTTTGGATGATACCAACATCATTTACCGAAAGTACCGAAGCCATTTTAGAGAAACACCAACTCGAAAAACACCTGAATTTTTAGTCTGGTTGCTGAGTGTTCAACATATCCCTAATTTCTGTGAACGGGTCAAAGTCACGCCTCTCGAGCCTAGCTATGCAGAAGTTCCCCACGAGTTGCGATTTCCAGATGAAGAAAACAAGGTTTTTGATTTGGATGACCATATTTGGTTGGCTGTGGCAAAAGCCAGCAAACTCGAGCCAACAATTGTTAATGCTACTGACAGCGATTGGAAAATCTGGCAAACCCGACTCGAGCAACATGGTTTTCGGGTAAATTGTGTTTGCGAGTTGACAGCAACAACCTGACCTACATCTTGGCGATTCTCGAGAAAAACTCCAAAGCAAATTCAAAGCCTTTTTCAAAATGCGCTTTAACAATATTCTCGTTTGGCGCATGAATAAAACTCTTGTGGTTGGAAATCCCAGCACAAATGACCGGAACGCCAACGTACTCTATGAACGGGTGCATCGGTCCACTTCCGCCTGCACTGGGATGCACCACAGGTTCAACCCCGTAGACATCTCGAGCTGTGGCAATTGCGGTTTGCATAAATGGATGGTTCAAATCAGACCGAGCTGCCATTCCTGAAGTCTCGAGTTCAACCACTTCAATATCGGGCAAGCCAATTTTGATCAGATGGGCTTTTAACTGCTCGAGAACTTGGGCTGGGTCTTGGTCTGGGACAAGCCGAAAATCCAGCTTCACAAAGCCTTCTTTTGGCAGTACAGTTTTGCTGCCAGCATCGCCGTAACCACCGTGAAAACCATTGACATTCAGTACAGGCTCGAGGCACAGGCGCTCATAAAACCTTGCACCCGAGGCATTCTCGAGAAAACCTTTGATGCCGTATGCTTTGGAAAATTCTGTAGACTCATCTGGGATTTTTGCAACCGCTTCTAAGTCAGCTGCACTTGGAGCGCGAACCGAATCATAAAAACCATCAATGAGAATTTTGCCGTTGGTATCACGCAAACTCGAGACAGCTTGGGCAAGTTTCCAGAGTGGATTGTCCACCACCGCGCCGTAACTCGAGTGTAAATCGGATTCAGCTACCTTGCAGCGTAACTCGAGGCAGATGATGCCTTTTAAGCCACCAACCAAAACAGGTTTGCCGCTTGGGTCAATTGCTCCAAATTCCCACCAGCAGCCATCAGCTTGGAGTTCGGTTGCGTGGTCATGCACAAAAGATTCTATGCTTGGGCTGCCAATTTCTTCTTCACCCTCGAGCAACCATTTGATCTTGAGCGGCAACTGCCCGCCATGTTGGGCTTTCAAGGCACGCAAAGCTGCAAGTCGAACAATAAACTCACCTTTGTCATCCGAGACACCCCGTGCATGAAGGCGCACAATCCCGTCGGCATCGGTTTTCTCAGTGACCACAAACGGTGGTGTGTTCCATTCCTCGAGCGGCGATTCAGGTTGAACATCGTAATGGTTGTAAATCAGCAAGGTTCGCTCGCCTACGCCAGCTTCGGCAACCAGCACAGGTGCAACTTTACCTTTGTATTGTTTGACCACAAAGCCTTCCTGCTCGAGCAATTGGGTCACAAAATCAGCCCCAGCCTCGAGGTTACGCCCTTGAGCGCTGACGGTTTCAATGGCAACGAGGGCGGCAAGGTCTTGGTAGGCTTGTTGTAAAAAATTTTGACTCATCTGAAGAGAGTCTACCGCAATTGGTTGATTCGCAAAAGACAATTTTTTGCTACGAAGAATTGGTGTTGCAGTGCAAATGTTGTGCCTTGGAATTGATATGGTTTTTGTATGAGTCTCGAGATTGGCAAACCCGCCCCCGAATTTATGGGTGTGGATGACACAGGCAAAAACATTTCATTGACTGGTTTAAGTGGTAAATGGGTGATTTTGTATTTTTACCCAAAGGACAACACCCCTGGTTGCAGCATCGAAGCTGCGAAATTTGAACAGTTGCTACCTGAATTTACTGCTCTAGGAGCAGAAGTGATTGGTGTTTCCACCGACTCGAGCGCTTCTCATGCCAATTTCCGCGAGAAATGCAACCTCAGTTTCCCGCTTTTGGCAGATACCGATAAACGCATCGCTAAGGCATATGGTGTGTTGGGCGGACTGATGGGCATGTTTGGTATCGCGGCTCGAGAAAGTTTTTTAATTGACCCAAGTGGTAACTTGGCTCAGCACTGGAAAATGGTCAATCCAATGACCCATGCGTTAGAAGTCAAACAAGCACTCGAGAAACAAACAACTTTGCTGACCAATACCAAATGATATCTACAAAGTTGTTTGTCAAGGTATGGCTTGACTGCTCAATACAAACACTTTACCGTATCTTGTAATACTTACCAAGTAGCTGTAGTAATCTTGTATTGATGTAGCGAGGTAGCCCAATGAATGTTCGAGTCTCTTTAGATCGTTATTTGCTACAAAACAAATTGACCGCATACCGATTATCAAAAGAAGTAGCAGGAAAAGCAGCCCAAGGCAGTGTCTATGCTCTAGCTCGAGGTGAAAAAGTCAAACGGGTTGACCTCGAGACACTAAGCCAAGTGATGCAAGCCTTGACCCGCCTTACAGGTCAGCCAGTCACACCAAACGACTTGCTCGAGGTCATAGAAGAACCTGTTGAAGAAATGGATGCAGAAGCCAAAGCATGGTTACAAGCCGACTTAGCCCCACCTCTCGAGCCTTATGATTGGGGTGATATTGACCCCTCAACCCTTGGTAGACCAGTCACGACCAAAGGCAACGTCATTTTGGTACATACGAACAAACCATGAGCAGAACACGACCTAAGACACACGGCGGGTACTTTGATGCTTCGCAAAGGCGTGCCTGTTGAAGTGGTATCCAAAACCCTTGGTCACGCCAGTATTAGCATCACTTACGATGTGTACAGGCACGTCCTCGAGTCCGAGAAGCGTCAATTTGTGATTGATTTGTTTCCCGACCCTGTGCAGCCTCGAGCCGTCGGAGTTTCACCCCTGAATTGAGGCGCGTTGGTCACGGCGTTGCACAGAGTCATCAAAATCCACTGTACAAAACTAAAGTGGCAAAACAAAAAGCCCCGTGATTCACGGGGCTTCTCTTTGGCGGGTTGTGAGAGGCTCGAACTCCCGACCTACGGTTTTGGAGACCGTCGCTCTACCGACTGAACTAACAACCCAAGCTGATTTGGGGCTGACACCCTTCCATCGGCTCGAGATGTTATCAAACAACGCTTCATCTTTCAAGTGCTTTTTTGACGAGCCTCGAGGGCAGCAGTTATAAATGCTTTGAACGGCGGTGAAACCCGCATGGGACGAGACTTAAACTCTGGATGTGATTGCAGTGCCACAAAAAATGGGTGGTCATTTAATTCAATGGCTTCGACCAATCCCGCGCCGCGCTGTGCCTTGCCCGGTGTGACTGCACTGACCACCAATCCAGCTTCAACCAGACGCTGCACATAATCGGGGTTGACTTCGTACCGATGCCGGTGCCGCTCGAGAACCGTGCCAGCTGTGCCGTAGACTTTCTCGAGCCGTGTGCCAGCTTGAATGGTCATTTCCCAGTCTCCAAGGCGCATTGTGCCGCCTAAATCTTCAGTCTCGAGTTGTTCGGGCATTAAGCCAATCACAGGATGACGGGCGTACTGGTCAAATTCGGTGCTGTTTGCACCGTCCAGCATGGCTTTGTGGCGAGCAAATTCAATCACCGCGATTTGCAGACCCAAGCAAATGCCAAAATATGGTTTTTGCTGAATGCGAGCATATTTGGCTGCCAGAATTTTGCCTTCGATACCGCGCATTCCAAAGCCGGGTCCAACCAGAATGCCATCCAAGTTCTCGAGGGCGTTTTTGGCATCCTCTTCGGATTTCAGGTCTTCGGCGTTGACCCAGTGAATGTTGACTTTGCAATCGTTGTGAATCCCTGCGTGGCGTAAACCCTCTAAGATAGATAAGTAACTATCGCCCATGGCTACATACTTGCCCACGAATCCAATGTTCACTTCAAAAGCTGGCTGGCGTTGTTTTTTGACCGCATCGTGCCAAAAGCCAAGGCTTGGCGGGATGGTCTCGAGTTTTAGGCGCTTCTCGATTTCGCGCCCCAAGCCTTGTTCTTCAAATGCTAAAGGCACTTCGTACAAAAATTCGACGTTGTAACTCGAGTACACCCGCTCTGGCTCAACGCTGGTAAAGAGCGCAATTTTGCGACGCATTTCTTCGCCCATTTCGGTACTTGAGCGCACCACAATAAAATCTGGTGAAATGCCTGTGCTGCGAAGTTGCGCCACGCTGTGCTGCGTGGGTTTGGTCTTGATTTCGCCAGTGCTGACTTCGGGTGCAAGTGTGACATGCAAATACGCCGTATTTTCGTAAGCCTCATCAAAGCGCATGGTGCGAATCGCCTCGAGAAACGGCAGGGATTCAATATCGCCGACTGTGCCGCCGACCTCGACCACGCAGATGTCGGCGTTGGCTGCCACTGCCACGGCTCGAATGCGATTTTTGATTTCATCGGTGATATGCGGAATGACTTGCACCGTTTGGCTTAAATACTCGCCTTTGCGTTCACGTTCAATCACAGTTTTATAGACTTGCCCCGTGGTGATGTTACTGCTGCGAGTTGTATCAATATCCAAGAAACGCTCGTAATTGCCAAGGTCAAGGTCGGTTTCTGCGCCGTCGCCCGTCACAAAGACTTCGCCGTGTTCATAAGGGCGCATTGTGCCAGCATCTAAGTTGATGTACGGGTCTATTTTTACGGCTGTAACTTTATGACCTCGAGCGCGAAGAATTGCCCCTAGACTGCTGGCGGTGATGCCTTTACCAAGACTTGAAACAACGCCACCTGTGACAAAAATATATTTCATGATTAGCTCCTAGCTGCGGGCGGGTCTTGCGACCCAGAGGAAAGAGAAAAGAAAAAAGAGGAAAGAGAAAATTTGTACTGGACATACTTCTTGAATGTTAATTCGGGTGATGTGTAACTTGATTTATCCGTTGGTTCTGGGCTTGCACAGCACACAATTCTCGAGAATTTTTGATACCACGCATTCGGCTCGAGTTAAAAAATGACATAAAAAAACCCGAGGGGTTTTCACCTCACGGGATTTGAGTCTACGCTTTTTGATCTGGATTGGCAAGTTACTTTAATTGGGGTTTGAGGCGTTCGACCAAGGTTTTCACTCCATCAATGCCAACGGAGAGCATCTCGAGGAAATGATCTTGAGAGATACTCTCGCCTTCAGAGCCGCCTTGGACTTCGATGATACGCCCTGTGCTGGTGGCAATGATGTTGATGTCGGCTTGGGCGCTTGAGTCCTCGAGATAATCCAAATCAAGGCGGATTTCACCGTCCACCAAGCCTACACTGACTGCACCAACTTCGGCTCGGAGCGCCCAGTCATCCAGAGTGCCGGCTCGAGTCATGCGGTTGCAAAGGTCGTGCAGAGCAGCGTAACCTGCGAGGACACTTGTTACTCGAGTGCCACCATCGGCTTGGAGGACATCGCAGTCTATGACCAAAGTTTTGCCTTTGAACAAATCCAAATCCACCACCGAACGAAAAACCCGCCCAAGCAAACGCTGAATCTCTTGGGTGCGCCCACCGAGTTTTTGGCGTTCACGTTGGGTGCGTTCATGGGTGGCTCGAGGCAGGAGGTTGTACTCAGCCATCAACCAACCTGTTGGCGGCAGCTTCTTACCATTGGCATCGCGCCTGTCCATGATATGACGCGGCACTTGATGCTCTAAAGTTACTGTACACAGCACATGGGTATGACCGAGTTTCACCAGACTCGAGCCTTCGGCATAGGCATTGACTTTGGTTTGCACCTCAAGTGATCGAAGCTCGAGGAGGTCGCGGTTGGTTCGTTTAGGCATAAACTAAGCGGGAGTCTAACACCAAAATCACTCGATCCAGAAAAAACTTGTAGACTGTGATGAATGAAAATCATTTTGGATTGCGACCCCGGACACGACGACGCACTGGCGATCATGTTGGCACTTGCCAGCCCCGAACTCGAGGTGCTGGGTATCACCGTGACCTACGGCAATGTTGGACTCGAGAATACCCTGAACAATGCCCTGAAAATCCGAGAACTCTGCGGATCAAGCGTACCAATTTACGCGGGTGTGCCACTGCCCATGATTGCAGAGCGAATCTCAGCTGAATTTGTTCACGGACGCAGTGGCTTGGATGGTCCAGTGCTGCCCGAACCGACACGCGGCGCTGAAACGACTCGAGCCGTGGATTTCATCATTGAAACCGTGATGCAACACCCCAATGAGGTTACGATTTGCCCCGTTGGACCAATGACAAACCTCGCACTCGCCATGCGACTCGAGCCAAAAATTGTGCCACTGATTCAACAAATTGTGCTGATGGGTGGCAGCACAGGCTTAGGCAACTGGTCACCTGCGGCTGAATTCAACATCCTCTGCGACCCTCACGCTGCAAAAATCGTGTTCGACAGCCCCGTACCTACCACCATGTTTGGCTTAAATGTGACGCATCAGGCGTTAGCACTGCCACAGCACATCCAAGCGATTTGCCAAAATGGCAACAAAACCAGTCTGGTGGCGGCTGAACTGCTCGAGTTCTTCAAGCTGGCATATCAAAAACGCTACGGCTACGCGGGTCCCGCCCTGCATGACCCGTGCGTGATTGCTTACTTGCTGCGCCCAGATTTGTTTAAGCTCGAGTACCTGCATGTGGATGTGGATTGTGCCTTGACCCCATCGTTTGGGCGTACTGTGGTGGATGTTTACCAAGTCACCAAGCACCAAGCCAACACCCATGTGGCGCTCGAGGTGGATGCGGATGCCTACTTTGCTTTGATTGCTGAGCGTTTGGCTCAGTTGCCGTAAATCATGAAACCACAGTTCCCATGCCAGCCAGAGCCTTGGAAACTGGCTTCTCGAGCCTCGCATCGCCAAAAATCACGCGCTGACACCCGCCTTGGACGGCTTCGGCTGCACCTAGCACTTTTTTCTTCATGCGGTCTTGGGCAAACTCGAGGTAGCTTTCCACATCGTTGGCGGGAATATGCTTAATCAAACTGGATTCGTCGGGGAAGTTCTTTAAGAGTCCAGGAACGTTGCTCAGTAACAACAATGCCTCGGCTTTCAGTTCAGTCGCAAGGGCTGCCGCTGCTCTGTCGCCATCCACATTGATTGCCACGCCCTCAAAACTCGAGGCGGGCGGGGTCAGCACAGGCAAATAGCCGTTCTCGAGTAACAAATGCAGCAGCGCACCGTTGACTTTTTCGACTGTGCCTGTATGGTCGCCGCGCAGCACTTTGACTTTGCCATTTTCGACAGCTCGGACAGAATCCTTGTGCTTGCCTTCAAAAATCCTGCCATCCAAACCAGATAAGCCCACGGCATTGACCCCACGGCGCTGCAAGCGTTCGACGATGCCTTTATTTTGCTTGCCGCAGTACACCATTTCAAAAATTTCTAAGGTTTCACGGTCTGTAAAGCGACTGGTGTACCCACTTGGGCTGGTGACAAATTTGGGCGGATGCCCTAAGAGTTCGGCAATCCGATTGGTTTCAGCGCTGCCGCCATGTACCAAAACCAGTTTTTTGCCCTCGAGCCACAGGTCAGCAATGTCATTGCAAACCGCATCATAGTCTATGCCTAAACTACCGCCAACTTTAACCACAATCACAACTCAGTCTAACAATTTTTGAGCATTGTTGTCTTGAAGAATTTGTAAAGGAGTGTAAGAAAACTGTAAGATTTGCCCGATTTCTTTAACTCTCACCTAAGGTTAGTCAAAAAGCAGTTGTCCAAGGCGATGTAATCTTACAGTTACTTGAAATTTTTGAACTGTGACCAAACTGCCTGCAAAAAAGTGAAATATGAACTATGATACACGCAGCTTTAGTCTTTGCGTCATCCAACAGGAGAAAATAAACATGAAACCCCACCGAAAAATCTTAGGTCTTACTTTAACGCTTGGTCTCCTTGCTTGCAGTCAAACACCAACCACCAGTCAGATTGAGAATCTGCTGATCGTTCCGATTCAATCAGGCGACACACCAGAAATGTACGGCAACCGCTTGGTGGCTTGGTATCCAGAACTTGGACAAGCCATTGTTGGAGAAGAATCCAACCAGCGTTTGAGTTTGCAGGGTGCAGTCAGGTCAAACAACTTACGAGTGATGCAAATTCTCGAGACCAGAAAGGCTGCTACAGATCTTGGTATGCCTGTGCGCTCAACAGGCTGGTCTACGTGGTCTACGGGTTGGTCTACGTGGTCTACGGGTTGGTCTACGTGGTCTACAGGTCAAGACAGTGTCTTCAAAACTGGTCAAAATCAAGACATTTGGCGACAAATTGGCTTGTCAGAAGCACAAGCCAGCTTTTCAAAACGAGGTATGGGAGTCAAAATTGCTGTGATAGACACAGGTATAGACTTAACCCACCCTGCTTTTGCGAATCGTTTGGTTGCACCATCCGAACGGTATGATTTCGTGGACAATGATACTGTGCCTCAAGAAACCAAGGGCGAGGCATACGGACATGGAACAAATATTGCTGGGATTATTGCCCAAATTGCAGAAAAAGCTCAAATCATGCCTCTCAGGGTTTTGGATGGCAATGGAACAGGCGACTCTGACGATGTCGTATCAGCAATCAATTGGGCAGTTCAAAAAGGCGCAAAGGTCATTAACCTCTCGTTGGGGACATACGACTCAGCCGCTTTAGCCTTGGCACTCGATAATGCCACCCGAAAAGGTGTTTTTGTTGTGACCGCAAGTGGCAACAATGGTGATAATGATGTGAATTTCCCAGCCCGAGCCTGTGGCAGCAACGGCAAAAATGGGCGGTGGGGAGACATGGCAATCAGTGTCACCAGCGTTAATAAATTTGATGAACTTTCGCGTTTCTCGAGTTACGGCAAAGACGATGTCGGTATGTCGGCTCCAGGAGAATTGATTTATGCTCCTGCTCCTGATAACCGTGTGGCAGCCTGGAGTGGTACTTCGATGGCAGCCCCAATGGTTGCAGCGAGTTTGGCATTGGCACTGGCAGAAAGACCATATCAAGATTTACGAGATCTTGGTAAGGCAGTCAGAGAAAAATCGTTTAACATCGAAAAATTCAATCCGAATCGCAAAAAAGAAATTGGTCGCGGTAGGCTAGACTTAAGAAACTTTGCCCAAGAGGTCAAGAAATTAAAGTAGTGGCACATCAATTTGTTGTTTTAAGGTTAAACTAACCTATGCCAAACCAACTTCAAAAAAACCTAGAATTGCTTTGGGCTGAGCGTCATCAACAACCCAAGAAATTGATTTCGGGTAGTAAAGCTGTATTAAAACAGGCGAAACTCGAAGCTGATTCTATTGCTATTGGTTTAGCATACCGCAACCTTGGTTACATGGATTTGATCGGAGGTGATCTGGAATCTGCTTGGGATCGGCTCAATGCCGCTCTCGAGACCGGAAGGCGCTACCAAATGCCCGAACTCATTGCCGAATCCAGCAATTGTTTAGCTGGGGTGTATCGAAATATGGGCAATACCAATAATGCGCTTAACCACCTTGAAAACGCTCAAAAAATTTATGAAAGTTTGCATCAAATTGAATCACTCACGCCATTAAAACTCAATATTGGTTTTTTGTTGCAAGATTTGGGTCGGCACGATGAAGCGATCTCTTATTTTTATGGTGCATTACAAACACTGAAGGAATATCCAAACCCTATTCGCCAACTCGAGGCACAAGGCAATTTGGCAGTAAGCTATACTGCTTTGGGTAAATATAAAGAAGCTGTAGCTCTGCTTGAGAAAGTCATTGAAGTAGCCAAGCACCACGACTTAAAACAACATCAGATTCGCAACCTGGTCAACCTTGGTGAAGCCATTGCAAAACAAGGAAAAAACCATCAAGCGTTGCGAATACTCTATCAGGCATTGCAAATGCTCGAAGATGGTCTTACACCAGAAGGCAAAATATTTTGCTTATTAAACATTGCAAAAGTGCAACAAAAAATGAAAGATTACAAAGATGCTTTGGATTCGCTACTCGAAGCCAAAGAAATTGCAATTGAACTTAAATTTATTCCAGTGCAAGCCCAAATTGCTCATGCCGAATATGAAATTCACAAAATGCAAAAAAATTCAGAAGCTGCACTCGAAGCCTTTGAGCGTTATCACAAAGTTCATGAACAGCAACGTCAGCATAACGCTGAACAAGAACTTCGGCTTTTTACCCTTGAGCGGGACTTTGAAAAAACCGTGGCAGAAGCTGAAATCAGCCGCCTGAAAACAGTTGAACTGGCTCAACTGCTTGAGCGAGTTCAAGAATCTGACCGAGCCAAAGCCCAACTGCTCGAGGAGCTAGGGGTCAAAACCCAGCAACTCGAAGTGATGGTAAAGCAGGATTCTCTAACAGGTGTCCACAACCGCCGTTTTCTCGAGCAGGTTTTGGAATTGGAATTTCAAAAAGCCCAACTTAACGATGATCTGCTAAGTTTAGCTTTGCTCGATTTGGATAACTTTAAGTCAATCAACGATCAATTCTCGCATCACGTTGGCGATCAAGTGCTTTGTACAGTTGGGCAACTGATGCGAAATTGTGTGCGTGCCAAAGATGTAGCTGCTCGGTATGGAGGCGAAGAATTTGTTTTAGCCTTACCAAAAGCCTCACTCGAGCAAGCCCAGGTGATTTGCGAGCGCCTACGCAAAAGCATTGAAGAATATCCGTGGGATGAAATACATCCAAGGCTCAAAGTCACGGCTTCGATTGGAATCGCGGTCAATTCCGAAGTTCAGAATCATGAAAAACTTTTGCAACTAGCCGATGAGCAAATGTACCGTGCTAAACGCAATGGAAAAAATAGGGTAGTGACTGAAAAAACCCATTTCACTTTATCTGGTTTGATTCTCGAGGAATGATTGTGTTTGATGAACACTACCCTTTTTTATTGGCTAACCACACACCAAACAAAATAATGATGCCCGCAATAACCTTGATGACCGTAATTCGTTCGCTAAGAAAACCAGCTGCCAATGCCACACCCACAAGCGGTGTGATGTTGAGAAATACGCTGACTCGAGCCGCGCCAAGGGCTTGAGTCCCTAAAAACCAGCCCATAAAACCAATCACTTGGGCAATGAGGGCTGATAAAACCACCCAAAGCCAAGTGGTACTCGAGATGGCTGCTGCCCCAGACCAAGCTGGCAGCGAAAACAACACAAAAGGCAAACCGCCAAGCACAAAACTCAGTGCCGTAAACTCGAGCGGATTGATCTTCTGCATCAACCCTCGAGACATGACCGTATACACCGACCAACACATGTTAGAAGCAATCAAGAGCGCCACCCCAAGCGGTTGTACATTCGCCCCGACAATACTCGAGTACGAAAGCAAGCCGACCCCAATCATGGTCACAGGCACACCAATAAACTGCCAACGGGTGAAACCCAAACCCAAAAACGCCCCAAGAATCCCCACCCAAATCGGATTGGTACTCGAGATCAGCGCGGTGATGCTGGCATTGCTGAGTTTAATCCCATTGGCAAAAAGCAACTGATAGACACTTGTGCCTATCACACCCACCGAGGCAATCGCCAACCAATCTCGAGCCTCGAGTTGAGGTAAGCCCTTACCACGGCGTAAAAAAGCCAGAATCCCCAAGAAAAACACACTGGCAACCAAAATTCTCGAGGCATTCAGCAATTCAACGCTCATTTGCCCAGTTAAGAATTTTAGAATGACTGAATTTGCGCCCCATGAGGTCACGGCAGCCAAAGCCCCAGCCAAACCAAGGCGTTCGGACTTACTCACTTATCCTCGAGCCGAACAA
>JAAFJQ010000001.1:26271-85761 GCA_013298185.1 Deinococcales bacterium | reverse complement strand
GTGGCGTGTATGCGTAAACTATTGGCTGTGTTGCACATCATTGTGCGTGACCGTACTCCGTGGGTTGACATGACGCTGGCAAAAATAGAGGGGGTTGGGGCTTGACTTTTAACACGGCTGCTGACGGGCATGGTCGCCTGTCCCTACGGTTTACCTGTGTATGACGCAATTTTCCTGTAGGGGAGGATCCCTGTGTCCTCCCTGTGAGAGGAAATGCAAATTCGAGCTGCCGATTTTCTCGTTTAATTGTCCCCAGATAAACAACAAGATGTGTGCAAGCCGTAGCTCTTGAGGGGTTCTAAGGTCAAAAGCAAGGTCTTGGGTTTTTAAGCCCCCCTCTTTTAGGGGGAAACGCGAGGAACGAGCGACCCAGCCCGACAGGTGCGTCTTTAGGGTCAAGACAGCGTGGGGGAGTTCCTAAGAGGTCGCAGTGTTTTATTTGCCTGTAAGTAGCTCACTCGAGCAACCCGTTTTGGAAACTAGGACGGTTCAATCATGAAAATAAAAATTCTGTTATTCGTCCTCTGGTGTTTTTTTGGTCTTGCCCAAGCCCACGAAATTTCTTTTAGTCACATCAAACTCGAGTTAAACCAACCCAGCCAAATCCAACTCGAGATGCCTGTTAAAGACTTGGCTCGACAACTTGGTAACATCAGCCCAGAGCAATTGCTGCAAGCCCAAAACCTCGCTAAACTCGAGCCGCAAATTCAAACACTGCTGCAAAATCGGCTTGTTCTCGAGGTGGCGGGTCAGGCGCTCACGTTCACTGACTTCAAATTCCAAGCCATGCCAAGCCGCAAGGAAATCCAAGCCACTTGGCAGCTTGCGCCGATTCAAGAATCGTTTTTGGTACGTGTGAATTTGTTTCCTGATAACCTTTTGCATAAAACGTTTTTGGATGTCTATGAGCAAAATAACCTCGAGCAACAACTGATTTTTGATGCCAATAAAACCGAATCTACAATTCAGACCAGTCAGCAATCTGTTTGGCAAGTGATTTGGAATTTTTTACTCGAAGGGATTCACCATATTTTTATTGGACCCGACCATATTTTGTTTATCGTGGGTTTGTTGCTGCTGGGCGGGAATTTGTGGCAGCTCCTGAAAATTGTTTCGGCTTTTACCTTGGCGCACAGCATCACATTGGCGCTGGCGACTTTACAAATCCTCAATCCTCCTGCCAATTTGATTGAACCAATTATTGCTGCCAGCATTGTTTTTGTTGGGGTGCATAGTTTGTTCAAACACAAACACGATGTCCGCACGATGTTGGCTTTTGGCTTTGGTTTTATTCATGGTTTTGGTTTTGCGGGTGCGCTTCTTGAAATGGAACTCCCTCGAGCCGCGTTGGGTTGGTCTTTGCTGGCGTTCAATGGTGGCGTGGAAATTGGTCAGATGTGCATTGTGCTGCTGGTTGCACCACTTCTGGCATGGCTGCGGCGGTCTGACCCCAAAAACGCCGCACTGACCATTCGCGTGGCATCCTTGGCGGTGATTGCGGCTGGGGCATACTGGTTTGTCGAACGGGTGGTCGGAGCTTAGAATTTGCCATGCGGGTTTTGCTGATCGAAGATGACCAAGAACTGGCAGCCCTACTGCTCGAGGGCTTAACCAAGGATGGTTTTGTCACCGAACATGCCCCCAATGCTGCGGAAGGTTTTGCCCTTGGCAGCTTAGACACCTATGCCGCGATTGTGCTGGATGTGATGCTGCCCGAAGGCATTGAGGCTGGGTTCTTACTGGCGCAGCGCCTGCGCCAAGCTGGTCTGCACACCCCGATTTTATTTTTAACGGCTCGAGGTGACATCAATTCCAAGTTGCGTGGCTTGGAACTTGGCGGCGATGATTACCTTGCTAAGCCTTTTGATTTTCGTGAGTTACGCGCTCGGCTGCGTTCGTTGGTGCGGCGTTCGGCTGGGCGCTCGAGCAATGTCTTGGTCTTGCCTTTTGGTTTTCAAATGGATTTAGCCGCGCAGCAAGTTCAAGATGTGCATTTGACCTCGAGGGAATACGCCCTGCTTGAGTATTTTGCTTTGAACGCAGGCAGGATTTTTAGCCGCGAGGATTTGATTGAGCGCATCTGGTCAAATGACTCGAGTGTGACCACCAAAATCGTGGATGTCTATGTCTCGAGCCTGCGCCGAAAACTGCATTTGGATTTGATTGAAACCGTGCGTGGACGTGGTTATCGTTTGGGTGGTTCATGAGTTTACGTTGGCGTTTAACGCTGCTTTACACCGCATTGATTGTGTTGATTGGCGTGACCATCGGCTCAGCGGTGTACCTGACCACCCAAGCAGGTCTGTACCAAGTGCTGGACAGGTGGCTTTGGCAAGCTGCTGAAGATTTTGCCCGTCCGTACAACTCTGGACGCGACCCAAATTCACTGCCACCTCGCGACTCACCAAACAAACCCGCCGATGCTGCTTTCTTCACGGTGTTTTCCAACACAAATTCGCTCAGTCAGCGCCTAGACCAAAGCCCTGTCTCACCAGTTTTCACCCAAGGAATTCGCAGCGTCTCGGGCTACCGCGTTGCCATGCTGCAAGCCAAAAATGGTTATTGGGTACAAGCCGCGCGGCTCGAGACGGACACCCAAAACACCCTCGAGTCGTTGCGGCGCTTGCTCTTTTGGGGCATTCCGATCTTGGCTTTGATTGGGCTTAGCAGTGGCTATGCACTGGTTGGGCGAGCATTTCGTCCGATTGGCGCAGTTTCCCAAATGGCAAAGCGAATTGCCCTGTCTGGCGAAGTCCATGAGCGTGTTCCCGTACCCCTTGGGCAAGACGAAATGACCCAACTGACTTCAACCGTCAACGCCATGCTGGAACGGCTCGAGGCGGCTTTGCAACATGAACGGGCTTTTGCTTTGGCGGCGGCTCACGAATTACGCACGCCACTGACCAAATTATTGGCACGCATCGAATTGACCCTCGAGCAACCACGCAGCCAACTCGAGTATCAGACTGCCTTGATGGGTTTAGAAAAATCGGCTCGAGACATGAAAAACTTGGTGCTGCATTTGCTGTTGTTTTCTGAAACAACCCTGACCCAAAAAAACATGGATTTGGCTGACCTGACCCTAGAAATCTGTGAGGCAGCTTCGGCAAACCTACAAGAAAAACAACAGCACCTCGAGTTAGAGCTTCTTTCCACACCGATTCAAGGCGACCCTGAAGCCCTGCGGCTGGCTGTTGGTAACATCATCAACAATGCCATACGGCACACGCCAATTGGCTCGAGCATTTGGGTGCGAACCTATCAACAAGCCACAAATGTCATCGTTGAAATTGCCGATAACGGGGCTGGAATTGCCCCAACTGAGTTTGAGCGGATTCGCCGCCCGTTTCAGCGCGGTTTGGGTTCACAAAACATCGAAGGTTCGGGGCTGGGTTTGGCATTGGTTGAATCGGTGATGCAACGGCATCATGGGAGGCTCGAGTTCAGCCGTGCCGAACAAGGTGGTTTATTGGTACGACTGATTTTTCCCATTGCGCCTAAAAAATTCAAACCCGAGGGTCAGTCGCCAGCACTGACATGATGATCTGATCCACCCATTGACCATCCCAAAGCAGTGCATGACGCTCAATGCCTTCTTGCACAAAACCGCATTTTTCGTAAACCCGTTTCGCCCGAGGATTAAACGCATAGACTCCAAGGCTAACTCGATGTAGTTCTACCGTATCCAGAGCATACTGAACCACAGCTCGAGTGGCTTGCGTGCCGTATCCCAAGCCATAAAATTCTGGTTTTGCTAATCCAATCCGAAAATTCATGCTTTGATTATCCAAATCCAAGTTATTCAACACCACTTCACCTAGAAAAACCCCATCAGAAACTCGGATCATTGCCCAATCAGCTCGGTCATCTCGAGCAGGTAAACCCGTTAAAAAAGTTCGCACTGCTTCAGGCGTAAAAACCGTATGCGTTCCGGTTAGCTTACGTGATTCAGGCTGGTTGATACCCGCGAACAAATTATCAAAATGCTGTTCGCTTAACTGCTCGAGCCTCAAATCAGTTGTGGTCAGCACCGCTTGGTTTTTTAGATACGCGGTTTGAATCATACGACCAGAATACCCGAGACTCGAGCTGTGAGCTATTCTTAAAATTTCAAGCTTGTGCCAATGGCGGCTTAGGGGCTTCTTCGCGCATCACTTGCCTAAATTCTCGCATGGCACTGGCAAGAAGGTCAATTTGCCGACCCAGCACAGGAAAAACATCTTCAACTTGCCCGTAGAAACTCTCAATTGCCACACAGACATCGTTTTGCATAATATAAAACTTCGCGGCTTTGTAGTCGGTGTTGAGTTTCATGATTACCTTTGTGGCACGTTCGGTTTCTTCTTCCGTCTCGAGTTCCCAAAAAAACGGAACCATCAGACGAAAAAAAGTTTCGTCTTTTTCATTGGCAAACAGCACAAAGTTAATGCGTTCGTGCTTGAAGGCAATGTCTTGGTCGTTGTCGAGTTCGGGGCGGTAGCCTTGTTCGTTGAGCCATGCCATATACGTTTCGGTTTTGGTCATGGTCAATAGCATCTCGTGTTTTGGCGTTTGCGTCAACTGGCAACTGGCTTAGTTGCTGTGAATGCTTTCCAGACTCGCCAATCAAAGTACTCGAGGGCAGCAAATCGTTTCTTGTAGTCGTAATGGCTGGGTTCTTTGGTGGCATACCCCGGGTAGTACCAACGCTTGCCTGAGTTTTGCGCGTACTGAATCGCCAAAAGAATCGTCAACGTCCCTAAGCTGCGTTCAGCATGATTTGGGTTGTAGACCGAGTAAACACTCGAGAGGCTGTTTTCGCCTACATCAATAAAATGTGCTGCCAAAAGGTCTTGCTCGTTGGATACACAAATCACCCGAGTATCACAAGGAATGCTTTCTGGTTCGTACCCTAAAAAACCCTCGAGTTGGTCCGGAATGTTTTCGGTAAATCGGGTTTTGTGCAGTTCAAACAAATGTTGGTACTCGGGCAAAATCTGAGCAGTTTTGACTTCGATGTGTAAATCCAAATTGCGTTGCCAAGCGCGGCGCTGCGAGCGGTTCATCACAAAATCAGCTAAACGCATTCGCAAAGGCTGAATTTGCAAACCACTTGGCAAACTCGAGTAACGAAAAAAATAATTACCAAAATGCCGCCAGCCTTGCGCCAGCACCAAATCAAGTTCAGTTGGGCTAAAGGAATCGCGGAAAAAAGCTTGATTGAGTTCCATGGACAGATGCTCGAGTTTACCGTATTTGGTTTTACTTGTCGCATACCGTAAACTCCTAAGCCATGAGTGGTTATTTTGATTTGATTCCCCTCGAGCCATTTGGGTATAGCAAAGCAGGCTTGCCAAGTTTTCCGTATCTCGAGCCGAGCCAAGTGCTGTTGCTCGAGGCGCTGGAAGAACACACCTTCGGTACGGTCACAGACCTATCAGCTCGAGGCGGGGCGGTGGCTTTGACACTGGCTTCAAAAGGCGCAAAGGTGGTGGTTTCTGATTCGAGCGCGGCGGCGCTCAGTTGCCTTGCCCAAACAGGTTTACCAATTGGCATTTTTGACAATGCCGATTGTGTGATTGCGATTCTAAACGGTGAGCGCGGTAATGCTCGGGTGCAGCAGATCATGCTCGAGGCGTGGCGTTGTACCAAAGCCGGCGGTGTGGCGTTTTTGGCAGGCGACAAAGACAAAGGGTTTGACCGGTACATCAAAGAAGCAGGGAAACTTTTTGGCGAAACGGAAATTATCGCTCGAGGCAAGGGTTATCGGGTGGCACGACTCGAGAAAACCAATCTCGAAACCCCAAACCCACTTGAGCCAATGCGCTTTGAGATGACCGCTCGAGGGCAAACGCTGAAAGCTGTGGCTTATGCTGGAACATTTGCTTCGGGCAAATTGGATGCTGCCAGCAGTTTACTGCTCGAGCATCTGCCAAGTGGGGCTGGACGCAAAGTGCTGGATATTGGCGCGGGTTACGGAGTACTGTCGGGGTTCTTGGCGCTCGAGGGAGCAACCGTGACACTGCTCGAGGATGATGCTTTGAGCGTCCAGAGTTCTGTGGATACCTTAGCAGCGAATGGACTGACTGGTACGGTGCTGCATTCGGATGTGGACAGCGCCCTTGGGTTAAAAGAAAAATTTGATTTAATTGTTATGAACCCGCCGTTTCATGTTGGGCGGGACATGCGCTTAGATGTTGCGCTCGAGTTTATTGCGGCTGCTCAGCGCCACGCTGCTAAAACCTGCGAAGTGTACTTGGTGGCAAATCATTTCCTGCCTTACGAAGCACCGATGTCAAAACTTGGTCGGCTCGAGACAGTGGTCAATGCCAAGGGATTTAAGGTCTTAAAAGTGCAGGTGGCATAGCATCTTTAGGGCTGATTTTGGCTCGAGTCAGTGAATTGCTTGGCGCGTTGACGGGCTTTTTGCAGCACCAACCAGAACATACCAACCAGAATTGCTGCAATTAAAAAAAGCCCGGGGTACTCAACCAAGGCTTTCCAAGCAGCTGGCTCGAGTTGAAAAAAAGCCGCTAAAGCCAAACCCCAACCTGAAACGGCTGCCAAGACAAGCGGTGGGATTTTGGGTAAATTGACTTTGGGCAGGGCGTCTGCCTCGAGGGTGGTGAATAAAAACCCAACAAACAACACCGCCACGCCAACCATGCGTCCAATGGCTTCGAGGTAATCAATGCCAAAGCGGTTCAGGCTCGAGACGCCAGCCAGCATCAAACCCGCCAGTGCAATCAGCAATGTGCCAATGGCTCTTGGGCGATGACTGCGCCACAACGACAAACTCGAGTATAATGCGCCGCCAACCAACCAAAGTGTGCCGTACAAATTAAACGGAATTGTCCAAAAACGCGGTGTGGCAAAACCCATTTGTTCAATGCTGGGAAACGCCGTGCCTTTGGGTTCAAAAGGCTGCCCTAACTTCGTAAAATCAATCGGTGCATTCAGCACAATCACCAAACTGACCAGCATCAGCACCACCACCACCTCGAGCAAACGCTGTGTCCAGGCTTGACGGTTTAAGAGCATCAGTGTCCCATGTCCAAGCAGTGTCACCCCGTGCATTGCCCCAAAAAAATACCAAATGCGATAACCCCGATTCGCCCCACCCGCCCTGCGCTCGAGCCACCGTATCAGCCGTGACTGCCAAAGCAAAACTTGCCATACCGAGTGTCCACAAAAGCTGATGGGTTTTACCCCGTTCACGGTATTGCTGGTAGGTCAGCAGCACAAACAACCAACTGATCGCACTGGCAAGACTCGAGAAGGTCAGTTCCACAGCTGTATTCTCGAGCTTAAAGTTTGGGGAAATGTCCTTTTGAGCTATGAGCTATGAGCTTTGAGGGTGAAAAGGTGAGCTTATCTTGCCCCTCAGCTTCTTGTTTTCTCTTTTCTCTGCCCTTTTTGTATAAGGTTTGTCCTTAGTTGAGTGATTGGAAGCATTGCCATTACAACAAAATCCGCTTTATTTGGCATTCCCATGTACCATTGCTTTGTGGGTTGGCTGACAAGAAAAACGTATTCAAAGTGTGCAGAACGAAAGGGAAACGTTTCCAAATTGTGTCCTAGGTCATTGCTGACCATGATTTCAAAGGTCTATCATTTGCCCCATGGAGATACCTCTTTTTCCGGTCGGCGAAATCGTCCTGCTACCGGGCATGGCGCTCCCCCTGCATGTTTTTGAACCACGTTATCGTGAATTGCTTGGGAGAATCCGCCAAACCCGTGAACCGTTCGGTATCCCGTGCGTTCTACCCGCAACCACGCCTGCTGGTATGGGCGGTGCAACCCGTGAACCCGAAGCCAGAATTGCTCGAGTTGCTACGCTTGCCCATTTGGTCGAAGTGGATTACAACCCCGACGGCACTGCCAATATTTTGGTGGTCGGCGGCGAACGGGTACGAATTTTAGACATCAACAACGACAAATACCCGTACTCCTGCGCCGAAGCCAAACTCGAGCCACTCGAGCCAAGCAACCCACAATGGACCAAAGCCATTGCCCGCGATGTGCTGGATAAATTCTTAACCCGAATGCAAACCAAATTTGGCGACGTCTCGAGCGAAGTTCCCGAGGACATGCTCTTAAAAGCCTCGTTTGTTGCAGCTAACCTGCGCTTAACTGGTATGGACGGACAACGGGTGTTAGAAGCCAAAAACCTCTTTGAACGGTTCGAGATTTTATCTGAATTTGTTGGTGTGCAGAAACGAATGTTGAATTGACCCTTCAATCAAGATCATCAGCAACACAGCGGCTCTGACAAACAAACGAAGGTTTTTCGTGATGATTCCTCCTTATTGGGTAGGAAGCAGTTCAATGGTTTCTCGAGCTTGCATCAAAATCAGATATCTCGGGAATATCTACGCCGTGTCAGAAAGCCTAGAATCATATTTTTAAGCCAAAAAAAACAACCTTGCGCTAAGCTATGCAAAAGCATTAGGCTCGAGGTATGAAACTAAATGCCAGTCGGATTGTTCTTTTCGTCAACGACATTGCTCGAGTTGCCGCGTTTTACGAGAAAACCCTTGGTTTACAAGCCAAAGTTTGTCCCGACGACCCTAAAGAATGGCAAGAATTTTATGCGGGTAGCATCACCATTGCACTGCACAAATCCGATGCGCCTAAACCGCGTCGGATTGCCACGAAAATTGTGTTTCATAGCGACGATGTCAAAGCCTTAAAGCGCGAAATCGAAGCTCGAGGCGTGAAACTAGGCAGCCTTGTGCAAACCGAGAATTTTGCTTTCTGCAATGGCAAAGACCCCGAAGGCAATCCGTTTTCCATCTCAAGCCGTGTATAGGAGTCAATATGCAAGTACCTCGTATCATCTCGAGTCCCGCGCTGAGCATTGTTGGCTTGGCAATCAACACCACGCCGAGTTCACCTGAAATTGGGCAATTATGGAAAACGTATTTTGCTACACCCAATAAGAACTTTACTCGAGCCGAACCCGGTGTCAGTTACGGCGTGATGCAACTTGACCGTTCAAGGGGCGTGCTGCGTTACTTGGCAGGTGAAAGCAGCCTTGATAACCCATCCGATTTAGAGGTGTGGCAGATTCCAGCCTCTAAATACGCCATTTTTCAAGCCGATCTGAATAGTGTTTCCGATGTGTTCACTTACATCTATGCACAATGGCTACCACAATCTGGTTACGCTTGAGCCGATGGTCCAGACTTTGAACGTTATGATGCTGATTTCCCCAACAACCCCAACTTTGAAATTTGGTTGCCGATTTTTTGTGATGATGCAATAAAGGGTCACTCGAGCTAAAATATTGCCATCAGGCGGCTAAAGAATATTTACAACAAAAACCAAATTCTCAAATGCCAAGCAGCGCATCACACCTTCTTAACAGGATAAAAAAGCCCTCCTCGAGGATTCAATCAAACAGCTTTTGACAAAATCGGTCTTGGCACACGCGATAAACGCCACCACATCACGCTTCCCAGCAATGCCACCACACCTGCCACCAGCAAGGCAATGTTGCGAATGAAATCAAGGGTTTTCCACTGAAGCGGGTAAACACCCTTCTCGAGCAAGTATGTTTCTGAGACAAGCCTTTTGACCACATCACCTTGAAGCCTTAGTTCCCTGCGTTCTCCTTGAGCAAACGCAAGGTGGCGTAAACTTAATCTGTGTAGACAACACAAATAATTTGTGAATTAAATTGGTTTTTAACGCAGTGAACCAAAACAAATCTCGCGTTGACCACAAGAAAATGAAATGTAACTCGGCTGATTTGAACGCGCAAAACCATCCAATAAGCCCCTCGAGAGGATAAAATCCTCCGCCCGTGCATCCTGATGGCACTGATGGCACTCGGCGACATTCACACTCACACTGCGCCCATCTCGAGGATCGAAAGCAGCCATACGCCAACGTCCGTTTTGTGTGGGTGTGCCAAAGACATTGCCTGTGGTCATTTGCTCCGAGCCTGTCCAATCGGTGCGTTTCTCGGAAACATGAATTTCATTATCCGAAGCGCCTTTGACCAAACGTCCTCGAGCATTGCGCAGCAGTTGCCCATTGGCGTTGCGCCCAGCGCTAAACGACTCAATCACAAATTGCGTGCCATGCGGTAAGCGCCGTTCGGTTCGCCAAGTCTCGAGGGCAGTGCGGTTGATAAAAATTTCGTAAACCTTGCCATCAGCCCGGTCAATTGTGGTGTACAAACTCATGGTACGGCGAAAGTCATTGGGGTAAACAATGCGGTCTCGAGCATTGTTTTGTGCGAGGACTGCGGTGCAAATCAGCAAGGCAAGCACGGCAAGGTAACGAAGCGGATTCATGATTTCACCTCGAGCCAATCACAAGTTTGTTAATTTTGCCGTTTTGCATCGTCACCACAGCTTTACTTTTATTTGAGAAACCAGAATCCTTATACTCGAGCATCCAAACAAGGTTCGCGCCTTGTATTTGGCTGCTGGTGATGGTGAACTGCCCCTTCGCAGCAACAATCGCTTGTCCCCAACGACGCATTTCAGTGCGGGATTTACCAACCCACCAAGTGTAATCGGCGTAATCAATGTTTTCACTGTGCAACTCGAGCCAACCGTCTAAATCAGCTTTGTTGATGGTGCTTGTCCAATTGCGGGTCAGGGTTTGCAAATCGTTTGGCACGGCATTCTGAGCTTGGGCAAAAGCGAAAAGCGCGGCGAAGAACACGGTCAGACCAACAAACATTTTTTTCATAGGGTTTCCTCCTGCTCGAGTCCTCTCGAGATGCAGGTATTTTGAAGGTTTTACGTGGTTGTAACCTCACCTGATTGGATAGGAATAGCGCCCTACCCAAATGGGTGGGTGAGCTTGCAACAGCCATGAGCCATCAGTCTCGAGACAATAAAATCTTGGTTTGCAGTGCTGTAGCAAGAACCCCATTCAGACCGTTCTTGACCTCCATCATTCAAAAAACGAGACTCGAGGGTGGAATGACTGCCCTCGAGTCTCGTTTTTTGAATTTTATCGCTGTGATTGGATGACTAAATTCTGAATCAAGCCGTTCTTCAGTACAAAATCCCCCTGACCACGCAAACGGTAACCGCCGCCGCCGCCTGTGAAATTAAACAACCATGTGATTCTCTCGCCATTGACCAGCACTTCTCGAGTGACATACTTGCCTTGGAAATCAACAATCTTCCCACCAAATTCCCGAATCGCGCTGCGTCCACGGTTGATTGTGCCAAGGTCGTTAAAGACTGCATCTTCGTTAAAAAGTGCGGCAAAAGCATCGAGGTTCTTGTCACTTACGGCTTTGACGTAAGCGGCAGGAATGTCTTTGGCGGCGGGTTTGTTTTGCTGAGCGCTTGAGATTCCGAGCAGCAAGGCGAAAAGCAAAGCAATATATTTCATAAGATGCACCTCTCGAGCCTTTAGAGTAGTAACCAAGAAGCAATCAAACCATTCTGCACCGTAAAAACATACTTGGCATTGCCGCTCCAACCCGTCGAAGAGTAACGCCCTTGAACAGTCACAGCGTTGCCACTAACGGTTTTGCTGCTCACCTCGAGTTTGCCTTTAACGCGGATGATGTCACTCTCGAGCCAAACCATGAACGCATCACCTGTTTTACGCGCACCATTTTCACCATACGCCGTCCAAGCATTGGGGGCAAACGCGGCTTTGATGGCTTTGGCATCATTGCTGTTCAAAGCCTTAACAAAACGGGCGATCACTTCGGTGGGGGCGGTGCTAACTGTTGTGGCAGTGGTTTGCGCCATTGTGCTGGTGAGCAAGATTGGAGCGCTGATGCTCAGGGCGAGAGTTGCGAAAACGATTTTGGCAAGTTTATTCATGGGGTTTTCCTCCTGCTCGAGTCTTCTCGAGATGCAGGTATTTTGAAGGTTTTGAGTAGTTGCAACCTCACCTGATTGGATAGGAAAATCGCCCTACCCGAATGGGTGGGGCGTTGTGATTTCCACAATGCGTTTGGCAGCCTTGAGCCTAAAAGCATCAGGTACTCTACATTGAGCCTTGAAAATCTGTTTTGTTTATTGCATTTATTACACTTATTTACTACACTCTAAGCATGAACTCTCAAACCCTAAAACCCAATGACATCAAAGCAGCTCGAGAACTAAGTCGTTTATTCGCACAGCACAAAGGATATAGCACCCAATTGCAAATCGGTTCTGAACAAATCACCTTGCCAAAAAACGTGTTGCAAATCATGCTCGAGGTGGTCACACAAGTTGCCAATGGCAAACAGGTTAGTGTGCTAAGTAAGGAATCCGATTTAACCACGGCTGAAACAGCAGAATTGCTCAATGTTTCCCGTCCTTATGTGGTACAACTTTTGCAAGAAGGCAAATTGCCATTTCATATGGTTGGCACACATCGGCGGGTACTGCTCGAGGATGCGCTACGGTACAAAGAAGCGCAGCGCAAAAAAAGTCTCGAGATCATGGGAAAACTCTCTAAAGAAGCCCAAGAGCTTGGTTATGGGTACTGAATTGAGTCTGGTCAAGCGCCGACTTGTTAAGATCACCCAATTGTTGCGTCAGGTGATGCAGCCAAAAAAGGACTTCGATGACTCTGCATTCTGATGCGTCCATGACCATCCAGCATTTGGACGAATTTACCCTGTTGGCGCTGGCTTCAGGACATTTTGATGCTGAGACTCGAGAGCAGTACATGCGACATGTTTCAGCTTGCGAATCATGTGGTCGTATGTATGCCAATAATGCTGAAGTTTGGGCAGCTTTGGTTCTCGAGGAGAAAGTAAAGCCGCCATCGCCTGAAGCAAAAGAGCGATTATTTCGTCAGATTCGTGCATCTGCCCAGCCGAGCGCTCTGGACTGGTCGCTGGAACTGACCAAAAGGTTGCGCGTGTTACTCCACGCTGAACCAATCCTTGATTTGCGGCGTTGGGATATGTTGCGTGAAGACATCAGCACGCAACATTACGATTCTGTTGCCTTGGCGATGCGGGTGCTAGATCGAATCGTTGAATCCACTGGTCTGGGCGCTGATGTGGACGAAAACACTGTGATACGCTCGCTTGAGCCATTGTTGCATCGGCTGGATAACCTGGTAGATGCGAGACCAAAAGCAACCGATCAGCGTCAGTACCTTGAGCGCTTGTTGGGGCGATTGCGAAACGATGCTGATGCTCGCCGACCCTTCAAGCTCGAGTACACGGATTTAAACGATTCACCTCCTAAGAAACGGTTCTTTGAGATACGTTTAATTGAAGAACACTTTGCTTCAGATGAGCGTACAGTGTTGCGGCTTTCCAAAGAGGCAGCCAATCTTTTTTTAGGAGCGCTGAATCTCGAAATCGAAGATGAACAAGCAGCCATTGAAGCTGTGGTGCAATCTCAACTGGATCGAGGACGTTTTGACGAAGCAGTACAGGCTGCCAGAGATGCAAAATTCCGTTCTCAGCAATTGCAGGAAAAAATTGAACGATTGTTACGTGAAACGCGACGTGACATCTCGAGTGTAGATTGGCTCAAGGCTGTACCACAAGATTTACGTGAAGCCCGTGAACATATCACTGGGCGTTTGCGGATTGAACGACAGATTATCAGTTCAGCCCGCGAACGACTCGAGCATTTGGAACAAGGAAGCCGCGAGGCACAAAGGGTGGCGTTGATTGCCGATCTGATGGATGATTGTTTTGATCGACACCTTCGCCTGCACGAAGTGTTAATGACGGCGCACAGTGTGTTTTTTCGAGAGCAGGAGCGTCAGGCGTTCATACCACGTCGTCTGATGCATTTACCCGACTTATTTGCAGGAGTGCTTGAGCCACTGATGATGGCGACCAAAGCTGATGCGATCAAAGCCCTTTCGGAGGCGATGCCAACGCTTTTGGGGGTGAATGCCCCCAGTATGTTGTCGCTTGCTGATTTGATTACTGGTTTGTTGCGTCCACGCCGCATTGAGTTCAGTTTGAGTGTGCCAACCCACAAACAAAACTGGCAAGAAGCCAGTTTAGATAGGGTACGTTTTTCAGAAACCACTCAGTTAGCTGCACAAGATTATCTGCAACAAGTTCCAGCGTTATTGTCAACCTTGATTGATCGGGCTGGGCAAGCGGGCGAACCTGAGGCGGTTCTCGAGTATTTGGGTTTACGAACATTGCAAGCCTTTGAGACCGATCAAACCACAGGCTTGCAAGTACGGCGAGTCGAACAAAGCTGGCAGGCTTGGGGGTTTTTTGGTGATGACCTCGAGTTGGAATTGTTCAGTGATGCCGTCAATGTTGATATGATGGAGGAAGCGCAGTGAATACCAACCAAGACACTTTTGATGCAGCTCGTTTGATTCAATGGGCGTTGCGACCAGAGAGCAGTCCAAGCCGTTCGGAAGAATACGCTACGCTGCTTGAGCGTTATTTGGATCGACATGAGTTTCGTGAAATGGTCACGTCAATCGCTTCAGGTTTGGGATTGAGCGTATTGAGCGGTGCGCGGCGTGGTCAAAGTCTGGTGCTTGTGCCGTTGCCAGATTCGGTTTTTGCGGTGTCTGTGGGGCAGTATCGTCTAGGCAGTACAGCTTCTGAAGATGCACGCCTGCTTGATGGGCTGATTCAAGTAGCGATTGCCGCAACGGTGTATCCCAAAGCCACAGACCTACTGGCTGATCCGATGCTGGTACGCAACCCAATCAGTGTGGATGAAATCGAGCTGACGTTGCGACAATTGGTTGATAAGCTCGAGCAAGCCGCTCGAGGGCAACCCGATCCAGAATCCAGCACGGCAGGCATCTATGAGGCTTGGCGGGTCTACAAAAATCGCGCCGCCGCTCGCAGCACCAGCGACCATCGAGCAGCCAGCAACACCACACGGCGCATGATTGAATATGCGCTCGAGTATCTGGTGAAGCAGCGTTGTTTTAAGCGTAATGGCAGTCAGTACATACCATTGTTTCGTTATACATTATTGGTTCAAGAGTTTGCTGCTACTCGCATGTACGCCGCCATTCAAAAAGCGTTGCGTTCAGAGCCATCCGAGGTGGTATGAATGCCGAAATTGTCACGCTTGTATTTTCTCAACATTGGACACAGCAATGCTCGGATGCAGGACTTGCGACTCGAGTTGTGCGACCCTGATGGACAAGCTTTGGATTCGATTTTGTGGCTACGCAATGGTGGTGGTAAATCCTCACTTTTGACTTTATTCTTTTCGCTGTTAAACCCAAATCGGCGCAGCTTCCTTGGGACGCGTGCCGAACAGGGTGATCGCACCCTCGAGGATTATGTCTTGCCCGATGATCAAGCTGTGGTGTTGGCGCAATGGCAACTGGATACAGCGCCACATCAACCCGAGCAGTGGTTCTGGACAGGTGGTTTTTACCAATGGCGAAACGATAAGCTCGAGCGTGTCTTTTTTTCGGCACAGGCGCAAGCACCCTTACTGCAATTCACCGACTTTCCGTTTTGGGATGAGTCAGGCAAGCGCCTGACGTTGCGTGGTTTTAAGCAGGCTTGGCAGAACCTCCTCAGTACCAATCCGCAGTTGAACGGGCATGAGTTTGAAAACCATCAAGAATGGCGACAAGCCCTCGAGCGTGAAGCGCGAATTGACTCAGAATTGTTTTTGTACCAGCAACGCATGAACACCCGTGAGGGCAGCGCAGATGAGTTGTTTCGTTTCAAGGACATGGATCAATTTGTGGATTTCTTTTTGGAATTGACCGTGCCAAGCGAACGCGGAGTGGCACTTGCACGCAATTTGAGTCAATTTCAGACTGGGTTGCGCGAACGGCTTGAGGAATTCCAACCCAGCCTCGAGTTGATTGACCGACTGATCCTGACGCTACAACCCATGCGTGCCTTGGCATTTCAGCGCTTGGAGAATCGGCGCTTGCTGGGGGAGCTGAAAATCCATTTGCAAGCGTTGGCAACACACATCATCAGCCGTGTGCTGTCCAATACCCAACGGCTTTCACTGACCTCGAGCCTCGAGTCGCAGGCGCGACAAGACTTGTTGACGGCTCAGACCAGCGAGCAACAGCAGCACGCCAGAATGCTGATGCTGCAACGCCATGCGCTGGTACAACGGCAACGTCAATGCAAGGCATTGCACGATGCCTTAACGGTTGATCAGAAAAAGGCAGAGCGGCTCCGTTTGATCTGGAAAGCAGCCATACCTTTTGTCGAGCTTCAACGTTGCCATGCAAGCATTCAAGAATTAAACGAACTGTTCACACAACAACAACGAAAACTTGCGCCTGACATCAAAGCTGTGCAGGTTGCTGCCCGTCAATTGTCTGAAGCCTTAGGCGCTCGCGCTCAAACAACCCGATTGCTTGCTGTTGAAAAATCAAAGCAAGCAGAAAAGATCCAACTCGAGGCGAATCAAACCCAAGCAGCAGCAATTCAAGCCCGTGAACAGGCTGTGCGTGCCAATGTGAATGCCGAAGCACTCACAAAGCAACTTGAACAGTTCAATGCCTCTCAAAGTAAGCTGCAAGCCACGGATACCCTCGAGCCAACAGAGGGTATTTTGGTTGCGCTCGAACGATGGCAAGGTGCGGTTGCCCAGCATGAATTTGAAATCGAAGCCATCAGCGGTGAAATGGTACAACAACGCTCTGAACAGTCCTTACTCGAGCAGCAATTCAACGATACCAAACAACAAACACTTGAGGTAGCAACTCAGGAAACCAACTTGACGCAGCAACTCAGTCTTGCTCGAGCTGCGCGTGAAACACTCGAGCAGCATCCGATGCTGGCTCGAGCCTTAGAATTTGAGTTGATTGATGCGTCGGTGCTGAACAACATTACGCTTGGCAAACTGCGCGACCACAGATCCAACGCCGAAAGTCGGATGCGCGAAATCAAGGCGAGTTTGATCAACCACGCAGATGCGTTGCAACACCTCGAAACCCATAAACGCTTGCCACCAACACGCGATTTAAGAACCGTGCTGCGGGTGCTTGAAAGCCATGAAGTGCAAGCCAGCGCGGGTTGGACACACCTGAGCCAAGTTGTTCCACGCGATCAGGCTCGAGCCTTCATCGCTCGTCATCCAGAACTGATGCAGGGTGTCTTGATCCGTGATGCACATTTTGAGAAAGCCAAAGTCGCCCTTGAAAATATGGCTGACCGCTTGGATTCACCAGTGGTGATTGCACGTCGCACCGATGCGTTCAACGCCAATGCAGATGAAGCTGTGTTTGCTGCACGAGCCGCTCAACGCTTTGTGGTCGGACCAAGCAGCGATGCACATTTTGACCCCGAAGCCGCCGAACGTGAACACCAAGAACGCGAGATACAAGCGCGACGAGAACGTTTGCGGCATGAAACCATCGAACAAGAATCACTGCAATGGCGTGATACTGCCGATCTGCTCGAACGCTTTCTGGAACAATACCCAGAAGCCTGGTTTACCACTCAAGAGACCGAATTGCTGATGGTACAAAAACACCACAAAGCCTGTACTGAGCGCCTGGGTGAGCTAACGCTAAAGCGACAAGTTGTAGCAAATCGCATCCAAAGCCTCGAGCAGCAACGCGACCACTTGCAACAGGCATTCAACACCGCAAAAGACCATGTACGGCGACTCGAGTCGCACATCGAACAGCACGGCACGGATGAAGCCGAACAGAAACGGCAACAGGCTCTGGTGGAACAAATGCAACGAGCAAAAGATCAATCTGAAGCCGCTAAACGTTTTGAAGCAACCAAGGAAACCTTGGTAAACCAAGTGAGAACCCTCGAAGATGCGGCACAAGGCTTAACTCGAGCGGCTGAAGATGACGAGCGTGAACGCAAAAACCTCAAATACCTCGAAGGCGAGCCACCCGAACCTGTGGCTGGACATGTGGATCAGTTACGCGATACCTACAAACGACTAAGTGAACACTTAGAAACAAAAAACCAAGGCAACAAATTGCAGATTGAACTGCAAAATGCCCAGAATGCTCGAGACAAAGCCTCCAAGCACTACGAGTATGAAAGAGACCAAAACATTGAAGAACACGAGATTCGCGCTGCACTCGGAACGATTGCTGACCACAGCCAATCAAGTATTTCCACAAAACTCGAGGAAGCCGTGCAACACGGGTTTGCCCTGCAAACTCAGCTCGGCTCGAGCCATGTGCAATTGCAAATTGCCGAAAATGAATTAAGTCAGCATGAGCGCAATCATGTGGTTGATCTGAAATTACCAGCACATGAGTTGGAGCTTGAGGTTGATGCACTGAACCAATTGGCAAGCAAAGCTCAGACAGCCATAACCACAGCTCAAGCCCAAGCGCAAACAGCCCAAGCTCAGATACAGCAATACACTGAACTCAAACAGCACTTACAATCCCAGCAAGACAAACTCAAGGGTTTACAAAGCAGTCTAAATGTTTTACTTGAGGATCACCAAGAAGCTCTTTCAGATGTACTCCAACCAGATCAATCTACATGGGTTGCTCCTTTGGATGAAGAACTTGAACGCCTTTACCGTGATTTGGAAAAAACCCTCAAAAAAGCAGCCCGTGATCGTACAGATTTACTCGAGAAACGCACTGCAATTCATCAGCAGTATATGCAGTGCCTAATTGGGTTTAACTTCGGCTTTGTAACACCTTTGAGTGCATGGCAACCCGAAAACCTCGAAACGGAGATTGACACACTGTTGCACGACCTCGAAGTACGAGCGCAAACCATTCGCAACGCTTTGGTCGAAAGCGAACACCATCGCAATTTAATCATCGAAGAGACTTCACAAGTTGCAGAAGTTGGCATCAAGATGCTGGCAGATTTACAACGACATTCCAAACTTGATCATGTACCCGCCAGCGGTAGCCTAGCCGGACATCGTTTTTTGCGAATTCAAATGTCAGTTACCGATTCACCTCGAGACCAGCGTGAACGCATTGGCACACTGATTGACGACATCACTCGAGAAGGCTTGCGCTTAGATGGTCTGAAATTGATACAACGTGCCGTGCGTAAACTTGCACAACCTTTTCGGGTCGAAGTGCTGTTCCCAGATACCGATGCTGAAGCCAGATACATACCCATCACCAGCATGGCAAAAGAAAGCGGTGGCGAACGCCTGACCAGTGCGGTGTTGTTGTACTGCGCTTTGGCGCAGCAACGGGTCAAAGCCCGAGGGCAGAAAAATTCCTCGAGTACACTGCTGCTCGATAATCCTGTCGGGACGGTCTCGCGTGCCAAATTTCTGGAGTTACAACGTGCGGCTGCCCAAACCATGAACATCCAACTGATTTACGCCACGGGTGTCAATGACCTCGAGGCATTGCGTACCATGCCAAACATCGTGCGTTTACGGAACGAACGTCGCAGTGGGAACGATCATCTGTTGGAGGCAGCAAGGATGATCCGACCCGATCCAACACAAGGAGAAAACACATGACGGTTGACGTTGACCCAAAATACTTTGCTGAATTTACACAACTATTGCGTGACCTGCAATTGAAAAACACCACCATTCCACTCAAAGTTTTGCGGCAAGTATTCATGGAAGTCTTCGCCCACCGACCAGGGATTTCGGTACGCCGTGATTGGCTGCTCGAGGCATTGCGAATGGCTGAACGAGCCAATGTCATTCGTTTGCCTAGCACCACTGGCAAGCGCTGGGATCATGGCAACCCGCCTCTGCCAACACAAGTCACACAAGTGCAGCTGCCTAGCGCCCCAAAAGACCTGTGGTGGAAACAGCATTATTGGCATCCCAAACTCGAATGGGTTGCGGACATGGACAGTCTTTCAGACGAGGACAGCGCCTTTCTTTTGAAAATTCAACAAGGGTTTCTCGAGCATTGGTTCGAGACACGGGTTTCGCCAAAACACCGTTCGATTCAACTGACAAAACAAGAAAAAAAATTGGCTACATTGTTTGAACGAAAGACTTTATTTGGCATTGGAAAACTAGGGATTGAAGATTTAAATGTCAGTTCTGACATCTTGCCAATCACATATCAAAAGGTTGGCGGACGACCTGTTGCCATTGTTTTTGAGAACAAAAGCCCGTACAACTTAGCACTGCAAACCTTGCGCCTGATTGGAGTAAAGCAATCACCTTACGGCATCATCGCCTTTGGGTATGGTGGTGGCTTCGTAGATTCTGTCCGCGATTTCGCCAATATAGAAAATGATATGGGTAGCAAGCTCGAGCGCATCGAATACGTTGGCGATTTGGATTGGAAAGGCATTTCCATTCCGCAGAGCGCCAGCATCAAAGCGCAAAAACATGGCTTGCCCTCTGTCACTCCTGCCAGCAGTATTCATCGTCTGATGCTGGACGCATTGTGCGAACCCAGCATCAATTCACCTGATGGATTCCCTGGCAAAGATCTCAAACCAAACCCTTTGGCACTCGAGTGGCTAGCACTTGAAGTTCGCCATGAAGTGCAACACATCCTCGAAATGGGACATCGCGTGCCTGAAGAAATGCTGACCGAGCAAGCACTGTTGAAACTGTGGAATTCTGCGTGAATCAATCTATAAATATGTGGCTTTGACGAGGATTTTCGCTTTTTGTAAAGCAGCTCGAGGGCAGTGATGCCAAAACGAATTCGGTTCACTCGAGTGGTGGTACACCTGCCGAGTCGTCCCCGCACCGCTTAAATTCTTCTCTCGAGCCAGCGGTGCAGGCTTGAATGTGGTTTAACCCCGAGCCTTTGCCAACTCGAGCAATTCAAAACCCAAATGCCTCGAGAATCACGGCTGGAATACGCTTTGGACGGCTCGAGATGGGGTCTATCCAAACCCAATTGGTTTTGATTTGCGCCAGTAACGCCCCATCCTCGAGTCTTCGCATTTCGTGGTAACGCACTGCCCTGAAACCCGCGCATTCGGCTGTCCAAGTGCTGTCCACCAACGTATCGCCTAGCACGGCTGGCTTGTGGTACTTGATGCTGTGGTCATGCACCACTGGAATAATTCCATGCTGTTTCATAAACATAAAACTTGCGCCGATGCGCTCAGCATGAATCATTGCCGCACGGTCAGCGTAACGCAAGTACACGCTGTTATTCACATGCTCGAGTTCGTCTATGTCTTCTGGGGCAACCAAAAAGTGTTGTTGGTGAAAACGGCGCTCGGGTAAGGTTGGGTCAAAAACTGCAAATTCCATGTGAGACATTACCTCGAGTCTAACAGAATCAAGGGCTTGACGAAGGAAAAAGAAAAACCTGACGAAGGAAAAAAGAAGAAGGACGAAGGCAAAACCAAAGCCTTCGTCCTTTCGCCTTCGCCTTTCGTCAGGGCTTTAGCCCTTGGTTGCTCCAACTGTCAGACCGCCAATGAAGTAGCGTTGCAGGGCAAAGAAGACAATCAGGGTTGGGGTGCAAGCAATGATGCTACCTGCGACAATTAACGGGTAATCAGTGGTGAACTGTCCGCGCAGGTTGGCTAAGCCCGTGGTGATTGGTTTCAGCGCATTGTCAGTGACCAACACCAGCGCCCAGAGGTAATCATTGAAAATCCAAGTAAACTCGAGGGTGGCTAGGCTGGCAATACCGGGCAGCATCAACGGGAAAGCAATTCTTAAAAAAATTGTCCATTCGCCAGCGCCGTCTATCATCGCGCTTTCAAACAGGCTGGCAGGAACGGTTTTCATGAAGTTACGAAGCACAAAAGTCGAAAACGCCAACTGAAAAGCGGTGTGAAAGAAAATCAATGCCCAGTATGTGTTGTGAATGCCAAGGTCGTTGGTCAGGCGAAACACGGGCAGCAGCAGCATTTGAAATGGCAACAAAAGTCCACCAACAAACATAAAGTAGAGTGGCTTAGCCAGCTTAAACTGAAAGCGCACTAGCGCATAAGCGCACATGCTGGCAAGCATGATGCAGCCAATCAGGGCAGGGATGGTGATGATAAAGCTGTTTAGGAGGTATTTATCAATCCCCATCTGTCCCCATGCTTTGATATAGTTGTTCAGGGTGAGGCTTTCGGGGATGCTCCAAAAACCATTGCTGGTGAAATCTTCAAAGCTGCGAAAACTGGTCAGCACCGAGCCAACGATGGGAATCAACCAGACGAGCGCACCAATCCAAACCACTGCTAAAATCACAGGGTGAACGCCTTTTCTTGGTTTGCGGCTCGAGGTGACGCTGGGAATTTCTTGGGCGGTGGCACTCATTGTCCTTCCTCCTGTCGCATGACTTCTCTTAAGTAAAAGAAAATAAAGACCAAACTAATGGCAAACAACACCACAGCAATACTGGCAGCGTAACCCATGCGGTAATCTTCAAAAGAAAGGTACATGTAATTGGCGAGTACATTGCTCGAGTCAAAAGGACCACCTCGGGTCATGATGTTGACCATGTCAAACGAACGCAAACTGTCAATCACGCTAATCACCACAACAATCGTGGTGACAGGCGCAAGCATTGGAAAGACCATGTAACGAAACAGTGTCCAGCCTTCTGCCCCATCCATTTTGGCTGCCTCGAGAACTTCGGCATCCACGGTTTTTAAGCCCGCTAAGTACAGGATCATCACATAACCAACTTGTCGCCAGACGGCAGCGCCAATCACGCTCCAAATGGCTAAGTTCGGGTCGCCAAGCCACTGGATTTTATAAGCAGCATCCCCCATAAAAAGGGCTAAGAAGCTGTTCAGCAAACCTTCTCGAGGGCTGTACACACCTCGCGCCCAGACCAATGCCGCCACCACAGTTGCCAGCACCAGTGGCAAGTAATAAGCAACTTTCAGAAACCGATCAAATTTGACTTCAGTATTTAAGACCATGGCTAAACCCAACCCTAAACTGGTTGGTACGGTGATAAAAACAATAATCCAGAGTATGTTATTGACGATTGATTTTTGAAATGGTTCTTCAGTGATTAGGCGCTGAAAATTTTCTAAACCCACAAAATTAATTGGTCCTGGTAAGCCATCCCAATCGGTCAAGGACAAATACAGGGTGCGAAAAGTTGGGTAGATCACCCAAACGGTATACAGCAGGAGCGGCACTGCCAAGAACGAAAAAATAGCCAGGAATTGGTTAAACGCACGCTGTTGCCGGTTGACGGTGCGAATCGGGGTTTGAACCATACAAAATCCTCCTTCTCGAGTTTATGTGTGTAAAAGTCTACACCTTTTGAACCAAAAAGCCCCACCCCCGAATCCGAGGGCGGGGCTTTTCCAGACAGGTGGGTTTATCTGAAGATACGAGCGCGGGCAGCCTCGAGGCGCTTCAAAATAGCATCGAGTTGGCTTGGGTTGGACATGAATTCTTGGAAGCCTTTCATGCCAATGTTTGCCATTTCTGGATCGGTGTCACGGTCGTAGAACTGAGCAATTGCATCGGCGCGGTCAATGATCGTCTTTTGGGCTTTGCCAATTTGTGGCTTAGCAGCGTACAAGCTGGCATCCACATCGGAACGAGGAGCAAGGCGACCGAGTTCTTTCACGCCAGCTTCCATGTTCTCTTTGCCTGCGATGTAACCCAAGAACAACTTAGCATTCTCGAGATTCGGTGCTTTGGCTGGGAGGAAGTAACCATCGGTTGGGGCTTCTTCGCCGACTGGTTGCTTGGAATCAATGATTGGGAAGCGGAAGAAATCGAGTTGGCTCTTTTCCAAACCATCTTTCCATTGGTCGCGGATGAAGTCGCCCATCAGGTACATGCCACCTTTACCGGCGGTCATGACGGCGGCTGCATCTTGCCAATCCAAGCTGGCTGCGTCGTCGTTAAAGCACTTTTTGTCAAGCAGTTGTCGCCAGTAGGTGAAAACACGGCGGACTCGAGCGTCGGTGTATGGGATTTTACCGTCGGTCAGGTCAAAGTGGAATTTTGGTCCATTGACGCGCATGTTCAGGAAGTCAAACCAGCCACCCAAGGGCCACAGGAACTTGCTGCCGGTCAGGATTGGGGTGATACCTGCTTTGTTGAGGCTGTCGCACAGACCAAGGAATTGGGTCCATGTTTGGGCTTCTTTTAAGCCGAGCTTAGCAAAAATATCTTTGCGGTAGTACACAGCCCACCAGTAGTAGTTGGTTGGCACAAACACAAACTTGCCGTTTGACTTGGAGAGTTCTTGCATACCCTTAGGGAATGCTTTGGTCCAACCATTTTTCTGCCAGACATCGCCGATGTCGGCTGCCAAACCGCGTTCCGAGAAGGCACGCATACGGTTGCCAGCGAACCAAGTCAGCACATCTGGTGGATTATCCGAAGCCAAGTAGGTGCGGATGGCGGTCTTGAAACCTTCGTGATCCACGGTGTTGTGGGTCACGTTGATGCCAGGGTATGCCTTTTGGAAACGAGCCACTTGCTCTTCGTCGAATTTACGAACTGCGGGGTCAGAGCCGTTGGAGTTGTACACCAATTTGCCACTGCCTTGAGCCATGACTGCTGCTGCGCCTGCACCTGCGACAACTGCGCCGAGTGCCACTAAAAGCCACTTTTTCATCTTTACTCCTCCTAAATTGTGTTGCGAACCTCAGATTAACATAAATTTGGTTGGGGTCAATGAGCTTTTTGTTTTGTCGTTTTGCCTCCTTGTTTGGCTGTGGATTCACGTAAAATCAAATTGGGAGAAATGGCGTGCTGCACAGGTGTTTTTTGTCCGCGCAACTTAGCAATTAAGAATGTAGCAGCCATTGAACCTTGCTGCTCGAGCGGTTGTTGGACTGTGGTTAGACTCGGGTTAAAATGTTTTGCCAAAGGTATGTCATCAAAACCAACCAAGGAAATATCTTGGGGGACGCTTAAACCTTTGTTGCGAAGCCCATGAATCACCCCAAGCGCGATGTAATCGTTCGCCGCGAAAATCGCAGTTGGTTGGTGCTGCAAAGCTGTCTCGAGCAGGGCATAACCGCTTTCGGCAGTCCAGTCGCCAGCGTACCAAGTGGCATTTGGGTAATCCTCGAGCAAGCCTTGGTAACGTCCCACGGCGTGTGGTGCGTCTTTAGGACCGCCAATAAAGACCAAGCGCTCGTGTCCAAGTTGACGAAGGTGCTGCCCCACCAAACGCCCGCCAGCGCGGTGGTCAACGGGGGTGTCGTCCAGTTCGACCAGTGGCAAATCGGTGATGTATTCCTGCCCATGGAAATTCTGCGGCTCGAGAACCAGCACCCCATCCACCCGATGCTCAGCTAAAATGCCCCCGTTATCGGCAGCCGAATCAAAATCAGCCACCAGCACACTGTAGCCTTGTTCCCTTGCTGTGCGCTCTGCACCTGAAAAAAGAATGCCAAAGTTTGGATCGGTCAAATGCGGTACGAGCATGGCAATTAAATGCGTGCGTTGGGTGACCATACTCCGGGCTGCTGCCGATGGACGATAGCCAAGTTCAGAGATGGCGCTCAGCACCCGTTCTTTGGTTTCAATAGCGACATAAGGCTTGCCTGACAAGACCCTCGAGACGGTTGGGTAGGTCACACCAGCAATTTTTGCCACATCTTTGATGGTTGGACGACGAGCCAATGCCATAACACGATTCCTCGAGAAGGTGGGTTTCTGTAAACGTTTGTCTAAACGTGTGCAGAGTATCGGGACATCGGCTACAATGTCAAGGGGGAATCTGACCATGCCTCTTGCTGTTTTTGGGTATCTCGAGTAATCTCAAAATAGAAATGCTCTGTGAAATAAGGCTTGGCAAGCAATTTCCAAAATCAATTTCACAAAAGCGAGGACGAATTTGACCACACCACGCATTGCACTTGTCTTATATGCCCACCAGCCTGTTGGCAACCTCGAAGAAGGGGTGCAACGTGCTTTGCGTGAAGCCTATTTGCCTGCTTTGGCGGCACTTGAGGCGCACCCGAAGCTCAAAAGCAACCTCTATCTCTCAGGAGCGCTTTTAGAATGGATTGAACGGCTCGAGCCAATCGCCCTCTCGAGGTTGGCGGCACTGCGTTCCAAAGTTGAATTTATTGCTGGGGCAATGTACCACCCACTTTTGGCGCTGACTCCCAAAGCCGATGTGTTAGGACAAGTCAAAGCCCACACCAGTTTGCTCGAGAAATACTTTAATGCCACGCCGCGCGGCGTTTGGACACCAGAATTTGCTTGGGAAGCGCAATTACCTGCGCTGCTCGCCCAAACGGGTCTCGAGTACACGATTCTGCCAGATAACTTGTTCCAAGCCGCTAAGATAGACAAAGGACTGCTTTTTGCCACTGAAGAAATGGGGCAGCGTATTCGGGTTTTTCGCGGTATACAAGCCACGCTCGAGAGTACCCCGCTTCTGACTGCTGACACGGTACTGCTGGTTAAACTCGAGGACATTGTAGGGCGGGTTAAGGGCTTTTCGGCGCTCTTGGAGCATTTGGAGCATTTTGAAACCATGCGCTTATCCACCATGCTCGATGCCAGTCGCCGCAGCCAAGTGGTTTACCTGCCCAACGCTAAGCCCAGTCACGGCTCGAGTTGGCGCGAGGTGCTGCACACCCAAACGGGCATTGGGCATTTGCAACAGCGTTTGCGTTACGCCTCGGAAAAGCTCAATGCGGTGTTTCGTGTCCCCGAAGAAGCCTTTTTGCACCTTTGGCGAGCGCAAGACAGTGCTGTTTTCCAAGACTCAGGCGCAAGCCGTAACTACTTGCGCTTTGAAGCCTATCGCCATTTAATCCAAGCCGAGAACCTGCTCGAGCCTCGCAAATACGGTTGGCTCGAGATTGATTACCGCGACCTTGACCTTGACGGCACACCCGACGCAATTGCCGAAGCGCACACCATGAACTTGTATTTCAGCGCCTCGCATGGTGGTGGGATACTGGAATTTGATGCTCGAGAAGTGATGGCAAACCTGTGCGACCCATTCAGTCAACCGCTTTCGCTGACCGATCATTTCCTAGAACCCGAAGCCACGACCTTTGAGAACTTTGCCGATGGCACGTACCTCGAGTTAGGCGATTTTGTGGATGGCTTATACGAAATTGGCAAGTACCGAGACCGTGTCACCCTGACCCGCCTTGGCACGGTGCGCGGACCGGCTGGCGCTCCTGTAGCAGTGGAAATCAAAAAAGCCGTGCGCTTAAAGCCAAAAGAAAACATGCTCGAGATTGAATACCAAATTCATAATAAAGGCGACTGGGATATTGTCACTCGCTTTGGCAGCTTATGGAATTTTGCTTTGCTTGCACCACACTCGAAAGAGCGCCAATTTGTCGTGGGTAAGCAAGTTGTGAGCGACCTAGGTGCAACCGCCGAGTACCGCAACATTCAAAGCGCAGGTTGGCGCGATGAATGGCTAGGTGCGGCTCTGACTTTTGAATTTCCTAGGGAAACCACGCTCTGGACGCACCCTGTCTACTATCAAGGTCAATACCAATCCAGTGTCTTTATGCCACTTTGGGATATTGATGTACCCAAACGGCGCTCGAGACGGCTCGAGTACACAGTCAAACTCGAGCAGTTAAAAAGCTAGTGGCTTCAAATGCCGCTCAATTTCAGGGCGTCTGCCCTCGAGAAATGGCGGCAAGGCAAGGCGCTGTCCTAGGGTTTCCTCGGGTTCGTCAGTCACAAAACCGGGGTCATCGGTGGAAAGTTCAAATAATATCCCGTTGGGTTCTCGAAAGTATCCTGCTTTGAAGTAATATCTGTCTACCAAACCAGAGTGACGCAAGCCAAATTGCGTTAGTCGCTCGAGCCAAGCGGCGTGGGCTTCGGCATTGGGAACTCGAAAAGCCACATGGTGCATTCCTCCTGCACCTGGGCGGGCTGGGTGCAAATCTGGGCGAATCTCGAGGTGAATTTCGGTGTTGCTGCCGCCTTGGGTCATTTGGTAAACACTGACTTTATGGGCTGGGCTGTTGGGGGAAACGTACTCGGCGACTTGGCGCATGTTCATGACTTTTTCTAGGACTTGAGCAGTGGGTTTTTCTTGTGGGATGGTCAGTGTGACTGCACCCAAACCACGTATTGCGTGTTCGGCTGGGATGTGTTCTGTCCAAGGCACAATGTTATCCTCACTCGAGTCAGCAATCAGGCTCAGGCGTTGTCCCTCGAGGTCAGAAAAATCCAAAGTCAGACGGTTGTGGCGCAGTTCTGGTTGGTTGGTCTTGATACCAGCGTCACTCAGGCGCTTTGCCCAGAATTCGATGCTTTCACTCGAGCCAACCCGCAATCCTGTGCGGCTGATGCTGTGGTTGCCATAGCGTTCTGGAGCAGCGTTTGCCCAATCAAAAAACGTTACATCCGAACCGGGTGAGCCTTGTTTATCGGCATAGAAAAGATGATAAGCGCGGGTGTCATCTTGATTGACGGTTTTTTTGACCAAGCGCATACCCAAGGTTTGGGTGTAAAAGACATGATTTTGTTCGATTTTGCCTGTGATACCCGAGATATGGTGCAAACCAAGTAAGTTCATACGTTCCAAAAGTATCGGGTTTGGGCTTTGGTTTGTGCCATGTAGATAACATCTGATACTGAATTTTGTTCGGTTTGGTCTGATTGTGCAGGTGCTTTCAAAATCGGACTTTATGTCTACGGTCACGTCATAGAAATGGTGCAGAACAGAGGAATTAATTGTGTCTCTGCACCAAATTTAGTACAAGATTGCAGCCGATAGACATTGACAATGGACGGATGTTTCCTTAGAATCCCCAAGATTTAACCAAAAACAAACGCTTGTCTCGAGAACCGAGTTCATGATTTGTTTTGTTATAGGAGGATGGGATGAAGAAACGTTATTTAGGTTTAGCAGTTCTCGCCGCGCTCGCTATGGGTGCAGAAGCTCAAAACAAGGGTGTTATCAAGATTGCTTCGCAAACCCCACTTTCGGGCGGTCAATCAAAGCTCGGCGTTGCCATTTCCAACGGTGTGCGCTTGGCAGTTGACGACGAAGGTAAGCTCATCACGAGCCTTGGCTTTAGACTCGAGTACGCACCATTTGATGACCAAGCCAAAGCCGAACAAGGTGTGGCAAATGCCAACCGTATGATCAACGACGGCGACATCTTGGGCGTTGTCGGACACCTCAACTCTGGTGTGGCAATTCCTTCGAGCGAAGTTTACGCTCGCGTTAGCTTGCCAGCTGTTTCACCAGCCAACACCAACCCACTCGTCACTGACCGTAAGTCCACCGTCAACGTCATGAGCCGTATCTGCGGACGCGACGATGTGCAAGGACCAGCCGGCGCAGATTACGTGATTGACACCTTGAAAGCCAAGAAAATCTACGTCATCAACGACAAGACCGCTTACGGTGAAGGTCTGGCAGCTGCATTTGCTGCTCGTGCCAAAGCCAAAGGCGCAAGCACCACTGAAATTGGTATCGAAGCCTCTGAACGTGACTTTGCTACCATCCTCAACCGCGCCGTTGCCGAGAAACCAGATGTTGTCTACTACGCTGGTATTTACGACCAAGCAGGTCCGCTCTTGAAGCAAATGCGCGCCCGCAGCATCAACGTGCCATTTGTCGGTGGCGACGGCTTGGACGGCTCTGACTTGCAAGCCTTGGGTGGAAGCATGAAGAATGTCTTCTTCACCACCACCGCCGTGCCACTCTCGAGCCTGCCAGCTGCTCGTGGCTTTGCCCAACGCTACAACAGCAAGTTTAACGTGGCTGCCGAAGGTTACGCTGCCTACGGTTACGATGCTGCTCGCGTCATCATCCGCGCCATTGCCGCTGCTGCCAAAGGCAACAAGAACAACAAGCCAAGCCGTGAATCGGTGGCTGCTGAAGTTCGTAAAGTCAAGTTCCAAGGCATTACTGGTGCAATCAGCTTCAACAACCGTGGCGACTTGCCAGTTGCGAAGTACGTGATTGTGGCTGCACAAGACAACTACGATGACAACAAAGTCAGCAAAATTGTCAGCGTGGCTGCTCCAACACCAGACTTGAAGTAAATTTTTAAGTTGGTACAACTAAGGACGGGGAAACCCGTCCTTTTGTCGTTTTTTGAGGTCAGGCTCGAGGAAAATGGGCTATGAGCTATGGGCTATGAGCTATGAGCTATGAGCTATGAGCCTTGAGTCAAAGAGAGGTCAATATGTCAGCAGAATTGTTTTTTGGTTTGCTTGCGCCAACCATTGTGGATGGGTTGAGCATTGGTCTGATGTACGCGGTGATCGCCCTTGGTTATACGATGGTCTACGGTGTTCTCGAGTTTATTAACTTTGCCCACTCGGAAATTTTTATGGTTGGTGCAGTCATCGGCGTGGAGTTACTGACAGCAGTGCTGATTCCGACAGGTCTGCATCCTGTTTTTCAATTGATTATTGCAATTGTTGTGGCAGCCGGTGCGGCAGGAATTTTGGCGGTGGCGGTTGAGCGTTTTGCTTATCGTCCGCTTCGGGTGCGGAATGCGCCTAAGCTCGTGCCGCTGATTTCAGCCATTGGGATGAGCTTACTTTTGATTGACGTGATGCGCTTGATCTTGAATCCAGCCAATCCAAACCGTCCGTTTCCATCGGGTGGCTCATTTGATTTTTTCACACAAACCATTAACTTGGGTTTTGTTTCGATTAACTATAAAACCATGACGGTTTTTGTGGTGGTGATGTTGATGTTGGCTGGATTGGTTTATTTGGTCAATTACACCAATCTCGGGCGTGGCATCAGGGCTGTTGCCCAAGACCAAAGCACCAGCAGCTTGATGGGTATTAACGTTTCTAACATCATCGTAATCACCTTTTTTATTGGTGGCGCATTGGGTGGGGTGGCAGGAGTGCTGTACGCACTGAAATACGGTGTGGCATCGCCAGTCATGGGCTTTATTCCGGGCTTAAAAGCCTTTACGGCGGCAGTGCTAGGTGGGATTGGAAGTATTCCGGGCGCGGTGGTGGGCGGTATTATTCTGGGTTTACTCGAGACGTTTGCTGGAACATATTTGCCTTTAATGACCAATGACCAAATTGGTACAGAGTACAAAGACATTGTGGCGTTCGGGTTGCTGATTGTCATTTTGATCTTTAAGCCAGCCGGTTTACTTGGAAAGGCGGTGGCAGAAAAAGTATGATCGAAAAACTTCCCCTTGCAACACGCAGCACTTTGTTGATGGCTTCAACCTTGGTTTTTGGTTTGGTGGCTTACCTGATGGTGCTGCAAAAAAATACAATTGAAAGTTATTTTGTTACGCCTGTGGTGATGTTGTTTGCGCTGCATTTGTTTTTTGCGACTTCTTGGAAAGTGACTCGAGTGGCGCAAATCGTGGTCTTTGTACTGGTGCTGGTGTTGGGCATTCCACTGATTGGTTTTGCCAATTCCTTGTACTTACAAGTGGTTGTGACCATCTGCATTTTTGCGGCAATGGCACTGGGCTTAAATGTGGTGGTTGGGTTTGCTGGTTTGCTTGACTTGGGTTATGCCGCATTTTTTGCTGTCGGTGCGTACCTCTGGGCAATTTTTGGTGGATCGCAAGCCAATAATTTTATTTCAGGTAATCTTTTCCCCTTAAACGGCAATCTGGTGTTTTTATTCATTCCCATTGCTTTGTTTGTGGCGGCTGTGGTCGGGGCGCTTCTCGGGTTACCTGTGCTGAAAGTCAAAGGTGATTATTTGGCAATCATCACGCTTGGTCTTGGTGAAGTGATTCGTGTGCTGGCGAATAACCTCAATAAACCAATCAACATCACCAATGGCTCGCAAGGCGTGCGAATTGCGCCGAACCCCGAGAACAGCCCGTTGGCGTTTATCACTGTGCCGCTTTCGCAAGCCACCAATATTCCATTTTTTCAAATGCAACTGACCATGTACTATGTGCTGATTCTGCTTGTGGTGATCGCGGTCATTCTTTTCACCACCCGCCTTGATAACTCGAGAATCGGACGGGCATGGGTGGCCATGCGCGAGGACGAGGTCGCAGCCCAAGCCATGGGCATTCCATTGGTGCGAACCAAATTGATTGCTTTTGCGACAGGCGCGAGTTTTGCTGGTGCAATGGGTGTGCTGTACGCCGCCGTGATTGGTTTTATTTCCCCGAACGACTTTAACTTTGAACGCAGCACGCAAATTTTGGCTATGGTGGTCTTGGGTGGTTTGGGCAGCATTCCCGGTGTGATTGTTGGCGCGGCAATTGTGATTAGCCTTAACCAATTGGTGCTGGTCGAGATTTCTCGAGTGCTGCAACTGATTAACCTGCCACCGCGTTTTGACCCAACCCAGTACCAACAACTGATTTACGGTTTAATCCTGATTGCGATGATGATTCTAAGACCTAAAGGGCTTGTGCCAGCGGTACGACAACCTGCTAAACTCGAGAATTTGGAACATGGTGAGTTAGCCAAAGGGGTGAAATGATGTTACTCAATGTCAATAAAGCCCGCAAAGTCTTTGGTGGTTTAACGGCAGTCAACGACGTGACTTTCCAAGTGCCAGAAAAGAGCATCATCAGTGTGATTGGACCCAACGGCGCTGGTAAAACCACGTTTTTTAACATGATTACCGGTATTTACAAACCCACCTCAGGCGAAATTGTCTTTGATGGACAAAACCTGATTGGTCTGCGCCCAGACGAAGTCACTGAAAAAGGCATTGCGCGAACCTTTCAAAACATCAGGTTATTCGGTGCAATGACCACCCTCGAGAATGTCTTGGTTGGACGCCATACCCGAGCCACCACCAGTTTTTTGGATGCCATTCTGCACAATAAAAACTACAAGCAAGACGAGCGGGCTGGTTTGCTGCGAGCCAAGGAACTGCTCGAGTTTGTGGGTTTGCTCGAGAAGCGCGATGAACTGGCCGCCAACTTGCCGTATGGTGAACAGCGCCGCCTCGAGATTGCTCGGGCGCTTGCCACCAATCCCAAATTGATTCTGCTGGATGAACCTACGGCTGGCATGAACCCGCAAGAAACGGAAAGTACCAAGCATCTGATTCGCCGCCTGCGCGACGAGCAGGGCATTACCGTGGTGCTGATCGAACACGATATGCGCGTGGTGATGACGATTTCCGATAATGTCACGGTGCTGGATTACGGCACAAAAATTGCCGAAGGATTACCCCACGAAGTTCGTAACAATCCGCAAGTCATTGAAGCCTACCTCGGGCGCGGTGCAGCCGCCGGTGAATTCGGCAAAACCGAAGGAGGTGAAGCCGCATGAGTGAAGTGATGCTCGAGATTAACGACCTGCACACCTATTATGGGCAGATTCATGCCTTAAAAGGCTTAACTTTCACCGTCAACAAAGGCGAAATTGTCTGTTTGATTGGTGGTAACGGGGCTGGCAAAACCACCACGCTTCGCACGATTTCAATGCTTAAGCCACCCAAGCAAGGTTATGTGAAGTACAAGGGACAGAACCTCAACTCGGTTGCCCCACACGAAATTGTCACCAAGGGCTTAGCCCATGTTCCCGAAGGACGGCGAATTTTCCCGCGTTTAACTGTCAAAGAAAACCTCGAGTTAGGCGCATACACCGTTAAAGACCGTAACCTGATTACCAAGCGAATGCAGCAAGGCTTTGAGATTTTCCCACGTTTGCGTGAACGCCAAAGCCAACTTGGAGGCACGTTATCTGGCGGTGAGCAGCAAATGCTGGCGTTTGCTAGGGCTTTGATGATAGACCCCGAATTGATTTTGCTGGACGAACCAAGCATGGGTCTAAGCCCACTGTTCGTCGAAACCATTTTTGACAGTGTGGTTGCCCTCAACAAAGCTGGTAAAACCATTTTGTTGGTCGAACAAAACGCACTGATGGCACTTGGCATTTCCAACCGAGGTTATGTGTTGCAAACCGGCGAGATCGTGCTACAAGGTACAGGCGAAGATTTGAAAAACAACGAAGCCGTGCGTAAAAAGTACCTCGGCGAAGATTAACAGCAAAAGAGGTAAGCAGAAAGGCGAATGAATTTTCATTCGCCTTTCTGCTAGAATTTCTCCATGACGCTATTGGCAGAACGCCCTAGCACACCACTCGAGCTTCGCAGGTTTACCTTCGCTGAATTTGCTCAGATGTCTGATTTGGGTATGTTCGCAGACCAACATGTCGAATTGCTGAATGGAGAACTGACTGTGAAGGGCAAACAAAGTCCGCAACATGCGTATGTCATTCAGCGTTTATCAGCTTGGTTTTACGCGCATTTAACAGAACAAGCCTGTATTCGAGTCCAACTACCCTTGGTTTTAATTTCCCCTCCGCCAGATTTTGTTGAACCTGACCTTGCTCTGCTCAATCTTCCTGCCGAGCAGTACGCAACTCGAGATGCTGACTCGAGCGATGCGCTCCTTCTTATTGAAGTGTCTGACTCCACCTTAGACCGAGATCGCACTGAGAAACTGGCTGCCTATGCGCGGAATGGGATTCCTGAATACTGGGTTTATCATGTTCAGACCAATAAACTCGAGGTCTTTACTGAGCCTTTTGAGAATGTTTACACACAGACCAATGTCTACCTTGTTGGCAAACCTGTGAGCGTGATGGGTTTTCAACTGGTCTGGTGGGCTTAAAATCTGTTCCCCTTGTGCCTCGAGTTCACAAGCGACTGACAAAGGCGTGACAAAACAGCACTTGGTGGGGTACAATCCTTTTTCGGGAGAGGGAAGGAGTGAGGAGTTTGCCAATCACCCTGCAAGACACGCCGAGTGCGGCATTTTGGGTTACTCGAGTCAAACCAATGGTCAAACCAGAGCGTTTTGCCCACATTGAACGTGTGGCGGCTTTGGCGCGGGACATTGCTATGGCGCATGGGCTGGATGCTGACCGTGCTTTTTTAGCTGGAATCCTGCACGATGTCGCACGGGATTTACCCCCGCAGGAATTACTGCGCCTCGCCCCACCAGAAACCGAAGCCGATGCCGATCACCCCATGGCAGTGCATGGACGGGCTGGTCGGGTCATCCTCGAGCAGTGGGGTATCCAAGACCAAGCCATTTTGGATGCGGTCGAAGAACATGTGACTGGTCCTCGAGATGGGAATTTACTTTCGATTTGTGTGTATGTTGCTGATGTGTCCGAACCAGGGCGTGGTGTCAATGACAACATCCGCGAACTGGCTTTCCTTGACCTCGAGCGTGCCTTCCACGAAGCCCTAACCTGCAAAGTGCATTACTTGCAAAGCAAAGGGCGGGTTGTCCATCCAAGAACGATGGAAGCCTACCACCGTTTGGTGGCAGGACAACAACCCCTCGAGACGATGCTGCACCAAGCTGTTTAAGCCATCTGGACACACAAGAAAAGCTGGTTTCTTTACGGAAACCAGCTTTTGAATTTTGTTGATTCAGCGCAATTTCTCACGCAGGAACTGCTCGAGGTCAGTCATTTTAAGGCGCTGTTGTGCCATGGTGTCACGGTCACGGATGGTCACGGTATCTATCAAACTCGAGTCGCCGTCCTTGCCCTGCCCGATGGTGTCAAAATCCACGGTAATGCAGTATGGTGTGCCAACCTCATCATGGCGGCGGTACGCCTTGCCAATGTTGCCTGTGTCCTCATAAAGTACCCGCCCAAGCCCGAGCTTTTGCAGTTTGTCCTTTAAGCCCTTGGCAACCGAAGTGATTTCCTCGCGGTTCTTGGCAAGTGGAATGACCGCCACTTTAATCGGCGCAAGGTGCGGGCGGAGTTTCAGCACAATCCGTTCCTCGCCGTTCTCGAGCAGTTCTTTGGTGTAGGCTTCGGTCAGCACTGCCAGCACCCCACGGTCTACCCCAGCCGATGGTTCAATCACAAATGGGATAATCGGTTTTTGCGTTTCAGGATGATTGATGCTGAGTTTTTCGGTGCTGTCGGTATTCGGTTCAACCTTGGCTTGTAGCCCATATGACTCTTGGTTTTTGGTGTGCGAACCCAAATCAAAATCGGTACGGTTGGCAATCCCTTCGATTTCTTCAAAGCCAATGCTCGGGTATTGGTACATCAGGTCATAGGTGCGTTTGCTGTAATGCGACAAATCCTCTTTTGGCACATCAAACACTTGAATCCGATCCCTTGAAAGCCCAACGCTCAGCCACCACTCTATCCGAGCCTCGAGCCATTGGTCATGCCATGCCTCGTCCGTGCCAGGAACACAGAAGAACTCGAGTTCCATCTGCTCAAATTCACGCACACGGAAAATAAAGTTGCGTGGTGTGATTTCGTTTCTAAATGACTTACCGATTTGGGCGATGCCGAATGGGAGTTTTCTCGAGGTGCTGTCCACCACGTTCTTGAAATTCACAAAGATGCCTTGGGCAGTTTCAGGGCGCAAGTACGCATAGGAATCTTCGTCCACCACTGGACCTACCGTGGTTTTGAACATCATGTTAAACAAGCGGGGTTGCGTCCAAGAACTTGGTTTGGATTCACCGGGTTCAATCACCTTAGCGGCTGTTAAGACCGCACCAGCCTCGGCGTGTGCCAATAAGCCAGCCACCAGAGCCGAAATATTATTCTCGAGGTTCAGGGCGTTTGCAATTGCCTCGAGGGTTTCTGGTTTTTGTTCTTTTAAGAGATGATCCAAGCGATAGCGTTTTTTGGATTCTCGGTTGTCCACCAACGGATCAGAGAACGTTGCCTCGTGACCTGAGTGACGCAACACCAATTTATGGGTCAGGATGCTCGAGTCTAAGCCCTCGACATCATCACGCTCGTAAATCATCGAGCGCCACCAAGCAGCTTTGAGGTTGTTTTTCAGTTCCACACCAAGCGGACCGAAGTCGTATGTGCCTTGCAGACCACCGTAAATATCCGAGCCGGGGAAAATAAAACCACGGCGTTTACATAAGCTGACCAGTTCTTCCATTGTTTGCGCGGGCATGAAGCCTCCTTTTGGCAATGCAAAAAGCCAGATGGCTTTATGAACTGCCATCTGGGGACGCAAAGCCGAAGCAAATCAGCATTCTGCGCGGTTCCACCCCAGTTCCTCGAGACCAATGTCTTTGGTGTACTCGAGACACTTTTACAACTAAAGCTCCTCGCTGCCTTTCGCACGGTTCTTGTCGTTGCGCTTTCACCATCCGCAACTCGCTGGGGACTCAACTCCGTGGTACTCTTGCGATTCAACGCCGAAGAGCATTTTGCCGCATTCGGTTTACGGCGTCAAGACCAAACACTTATCAATTTTTTTTGATATAATCCTCAAGTGAAACCGATTCAGTTTGTAGGTTCGAGTCTCGATGACTTGCGGGACTTTCCTGCTGAAGTTCGGCGGCAAGCAGGTTTTGAACTCGACGCTGTGCAACGCGGTTTTGACCCAAGCGACTGGAAGCCCATGTCCGACATTGGCGCAGGTGTGCGCGAAATTCGTATCCATGTCTTTGGTGAATGGCGAATCATTTATGTGGCTAAACTCGAGACAGCTATTTTTGTGCTGCACGCCTTTCAAAAGAAAACTCAGCAGACATCTCGAGAAGATGTTGAATTGGCAAGACGGCGTTACCGTCAAATCGGAGGAACATAATGCAAGAACCAATTACCCAATCCAGTGGAAATATTTTTACCGACTTAGGCTTTGACCCTGCCGAAGCCGCTATTTTGCAACTTCGCTCAAAGCTCATCAATGACTTACGGGCATTCATTACCACCAAGCAGCTGACCCAAGCCCAAGCCGTGGCAAAACTGGGCATTGCTCAATCTCGAGTCTCTGACCTGATGCGCGGTAAGCATGAAAAATTCAGTCTCGAGATGCTGATTACCCTTGAAGCTCGCCTTGGACGGGAAGTGCGGCTCGAGTTGGTGGGTTCTTGACCCAAATCAATCAATTACGTTAAAATCGTAATTATCCATTGGCATCTGATGCTATGGAAAAGTATAAAAGGAGCATGTATGATTTCTGACAATAAACTCGGTTACTTTGAAGACTTGCTGGTTGGGGTCAACCCCGAAGTGCGCGAAATCCTCGAGTTTTTACGCGGTTTGGTCATTCAATTGCATTCGGATACCGTCGAAGTTCCTCGAATTGGAGAGCGCTCCGTGGCTTATGGTTATGGGGTAAAGAAAATGTCTGAAACATATACATATCTCATGCCTCAAAAAGATTATGTCAATCTTGGCTTTTACCACGGCGCAAGCCTCTCCGATCCAAATGGTTTGCTTGAGGGGACTGGTAAAGCTTTGCGGCACGTTAAAATTCGGAGTTTAGAAGTGGCTCGATCCACAGAAACCAAAACACTGATTCAGGAAGCAATGAAAGAACGAAAAAACAGCTTAAATTTGTAAGGGCTAGACTGAAAAAATGAAATTCCCTTGGGTTTTACTGCCGATACTGCTCTTTGGAATGTCTCGAGCGCAACCCACCACGTCCGCTAAACGCATTTTGGGTTCGGCGCTCATTCAAGGCTATATCGGTGGTGAATCCCACGATGCCTGTGTCATCAAAGCCACCAAAGGTCAGACATTAACCTTGCAGCTTGGTTGGAAATCGGAAGCGCAAAACAAAGCTTCACTTAAAATCAGTCAGTCAGCTTCTTTTTTTCGGCTGAACCAATTCATTTTGGACGATTCTCGAGTGACCAAAAACGCTGGGTTGGAAAAATCCCTGTTTCGGGTGATTACTTTGTGTTTGTGGTGGTGCATCCAAGTGCTGAGTATCGCCTTTGGGTGAAATTGCAATAAGTCCCCAAGAACAGCTTTTTTGCTTGTCGTCTTAAAAAGATTCTGACGAATTCTCGAGTTGATGAATTTCTCAACTACGGCATCAGCAAATCTGGCAAGCGCAGCACCGAACCACGCACCACATTGACATCCATACTGCTCGAGACACCAACGCTACCCGCACTCCGCTCGAGTAACGCCACACTCAGCTTCCCTTCGGGCAAACGCGGACTGCCATAGTACCCATTGGCATCTGAGCGCAGCAATATACTCGAGCCATCAGCGCTGCGAATCTCGAGTTCGGCGTTGCTGACTGCTTCGCCATTTTTAACCACCCGCCCTAGGATGCCCGAGAGTTTATTGGTGTCTGGTGTTCCCCAAACCACTGGACTCGAGAACAATGAGGCAAAGGCTTTTTGAAAGTCCAACTTGCCTTTTTCTTCGCTTTTCTTGGCGTTCAGCACATCCAAATCAGCCGTGCGGTAACTGTATGCCACCCATCCTGAAATGCCACCCGTTGCCAAGGCTCGAGCGTATTGCTTTCTCGAGTCGGCGAGGCTGTTGACAAAAAGCCCTGCACCCGTTGCGACCAAAGCACTTTCCTTGGTCTGCACGGCAAAAGCATTCCAACCATCGAACTCGAGTTTTTGAGCAGGGTCGTATTCGCGTTTGTAATTCATTGGGATGTTCAAATCAAGAATGCCCTCGGCTGTCCAACCCGCCCAATTTTGCAACACTTCGGAGTAGGTGCGGGTGCGCTTAAATTCCTCGAGATTGCGAGGTGCAGTGCGGTAGGTGATGGTTGCAGCACTGACCCAGAGTTTGGGTTTGCGGATTTTTGCCTCGAGGTAAATTCGCCTGACCAAGTTGGTAATTTGATCGCGTCGCCAATCTGACCACTGGGCATCGAGTGGGTCGGGAGTGTCGGTACGCCCTGTTTCTTGTTGGAATCGTGCCAAGCTGGTCGGGTTGTAACCCCAAACAGGACGGAATTGCGCGTCGCCACTGTCGGGGTAGCGCACCCGATCAAATTGAATCCCGTCTATGTCGTAATTCTCGAGAACCGAAATATAGAACTTAGCAATGTAATCAGCCGCCGCAGGATGTCCAACATCAAGGATTTCATCGCGTCCAATGCGGCTGTTACCCGCCGTGTTCATTGTCACCCAAGGGTCAGGGCTGGTGCGCCCATGGGTTGCCATGACATGATTGCTCGAGAATTGTGGTTCAGCCGAGTTAAACGCAGCTGTGGTGATGATCCACGCATGAACTTGGATACCAAGTGGCTTGGCTTTTTGAATGATTGCCGCCAGTGGATCAAAGTTCTTAGCCAGTTTTGGGTCAGAGCTGCGCGGGACGCTCGAGCGGTTGCAAAAACAATCCATGCGCCGTCCGACTTGAACAAACAGTGCATTGAGCTTGAGTTTTTGGGCATAGGCAATTAAGTCATTGACTTCGGCTTGGGTTTTGAACCCAGGACCAAAAGCATCCACCCACAAAGCCCGCAGTTGCGGCGTGCCAACGCGGGGCTGAGCCAAACTCGAGCCAAACAACACCAAAACCGAGAGCATCAAGACAAAAAGAAAACGCACCTCTCGAGCTTACGGGGATTTGATGAGATCAAACCCATGCAATTGTAGAGATTGTTGCCCCGAGTCCGAAGTTAGGCTTACAAATCCTCTAAAATGAGAAATCGGCACAAACCACTTTTTTGGGAGGTTATGGGATGGATTTTAGGTTTGATTTGGGTTCGTTGATACTCGGCGCGTTACTTATTTGGTTATTTGATTGGTTCTTAAGTTCTTTTTTTGCAGCGCAACAAAAAAAAGCGCAACTCGGGTTGGATTCTGACCTTGAGTCTCGTTTGAAAAGCACCAACCGTGAACTCGAGACTAGCCGCACTCAGTCGGCTGAGCGCCACGCGCTTTTGGCTAAGCTCGAGACAGAAGCCAATGAATTACGCGCTCGGTTGCCTAAACTCGAGGGTTTCGAGCGAGCCAATGCCGATTTGCGTTTGCAATTGCAGGGTTTTGATGCTGTCAAAGCCAAGCTATCCAGCGCCGAAAATGAATTGTCCGAGTTGCGCCTTAAAGCCAGTGAATTTGATGCTCTCTCGAGTCGCTTGGAAGGTCTGCAAGGCGAACTGAGCGCCCTAAAAACCAAGACCACTGGCTTTGAAGGTATCCAAGCCAAAGCGGCTTTGGCAAGTGATTTAGAAACCAAAGTGGCGCAGTTTGAAGCCGAAAAACAAGTTCAGGTCAAAGAACTCAACGCAGCGGCTCTGAAAGTCAGCGATGCCGAAGCCGCTCAGCAAAAACTGCGGCGCAGCTTAGACGAAAGCGTTGCTGAAGTCGCACGTTTGCGTAGTGGAATGCAGCAATTTGAAGGTCTGAAAAGCCGTATTGAAGAACTCGAGTCCAAAGGGATTTCCAACGAAGTTCAAGCCAAACTGGTTGCTTTAGAAACCGAACTGAGTGCCTATAAAGCCCGAGTCACCCAACTCGAGCAGAGTCAAGCCAACTTTGAAAGCACACGCCGTCAAATGGTAGAACCTCCAAGCGTGGCTTCTGAATTGGCAAGCATTGAAGCTGTGGAAACCATCTACAGCCAACCCGAAGTGATGCGAAAAGAAGGCGATGGCGAGTGATTCCCACATCAATCAGGTGGCTGGTGACAATTATTTTGCTGACGGTACTGCTACTTTCTCTCTTGGGTGTCTTTTAAGCGGTCTGAAATTCCAGCTTAGCAGCTTGTTCTTTTAAGAAAATCTCCTCGAGCCGAGCGCGATGATCCTTCACCGCACTGAGGATGGCGTGTTTCAGTTCTGGCAGACCCAGTTTTTGCTGAGCAGAAACCCGAATGCCGCCAAGGCGTTCCTCGAGCATGTCAAGATCAAATGGGTCGGCACTGTCACTCTTATTTAAGACCAGCAAATGCGGAATGTTGTTTAACTCGAGTTCGCTTAAAATCCCCTCGACGGCTTTGAAGCGCTCTAAGGCATCCTCGGCGCTGGCATCAAGGACGTGCATCAGCACATCCACATCGTGTAACTCCTCGAGTGTACTGCGAAAAGCGCGTTTTAAGTCGGTTGGCAATTCGCGGATAAAACCCACGGTGTCGGTGAAAACAATTTCGCCGTAATCGGGCAAATAACCGCGTCTCGAGGTTGGGGCAAGGGTGGCAAAGAGCTTATTTTCTGATAAGACATTGGAATGGGTCAGGGAATTCAGCAGTGTACTTTTGCCAGCGTTGGTGTACCCAACGATTGCCACATTGGGAATTCCGCTTCGCAGACGGTTTTTACGGCGTTCTTGTTGGCGTTTATTGAGATCACGCAGGGTATTCTCGAGAAAGCTGATGCGGTCGTTAATCCGCCTTCGGTCAAGCTCGAGTTTGGTTTCACCAGGTCCGCGAGTGCCAATCGCGCCACTCGAGCCAGCCGCTCCACCACCGATTTTGGAGAGTTTTGTGCCTTGTCCAAGGAGGCGCGGCTTCATGTACTGCAACTGCGCCAATTCAACTTGGAGTTTGGATTCTGGACCACTGGCATGTTGGGCAAAAATATCAAGGATTAACTGGGTGCGGTCAATGATTTTGAGGTTGGTGGCTTCCTCGATTTCCCTGGCTTGCGCGGGACTCAGTTCCTCGCCAAAAATCAGCACATCAGCATCGAGGTGGTATGCCCTACTGGTCAGCTCCTCGAGTTTACCGCGTCCAATCAGCGTGTCAGCTTTGGCAAAACGGCGAAAGGTCAGTTCCTTATACACCACCACCGCACCAGCCGTGCGAGCCAACTCAGACAGTTCCTCGAGCGCAGCTTCGGCATTGATGCCCGTACCGCGATCCAACTGCACCAAAATGGCGCGTTCGGCGCTCGAGCGCTTGGTTTCCCGCACTTTTTGAGTGCGGACAAATTCCTCCTCGAGCGCACGGGTGTTGGCGGCAATATCCCACTGCTCGAGGCTCTGCACCGATTGCGGCGGGTAAATGCGCCAATCTTCTTCCTCGAGCTTAGCGTTTGGTGGGGTCAGGTGCGCCAAGTGCGCCGCGCCGGGCAGACCACCCGCAGCCACCTCGAGTGCCACCATTGCATCCAAGCGATTCAAGAATAAGGTAGACAAATCCGATTTTGAAAGCGGCGCGGGTTTCGGGTGAGCATGAACCAACCACAAACCACGCAGGCGGGATTCTGCTTCGCGTCCACGCTCGAGGTTCGGGAATTCGGTTTTGCTGGCATCGCCCACCGAAACCGTGACCACCCGACCGCGACGGTCAATCAGGACACAGACCTCGCGGTTGATTTCTAAGGAAAGCTCAGTCAAACTGCGAGCCAATTCTGGTGTGACCACAGTATTAGGCGGCACTTTGCGGCGATACAAATTAGATAAGAGTTTAAGGACGCTGGGTTTTAAGCCGCTTGTATGACCATGAACTTTTTCCGTAATGACCTCCTGAGAATGGGGACGAAGGATGAAGGACGAAGGACGAAGGCAAAACCGTAGGGGCGCAGCGCACTGCGCCCCTACGGGCAAAACACGACAGACCAATCAAAAGACAAAACCTCGAGAACGCATTTGCGTTGGCTCGAGGTGTGGATGCAAGTGTTCAACTTGGAGGTATTATACAGTGCTTTGAAATAAACAATGTGCGCTAATTGACTTGGCAATGTAAGCCATTTGGACAGTATTGATCAAGGTGGTTTGCGATGATTCAAAACCACTTTTAACCTTATGCTTCGATCACGACTTCGCGTTGACGGCGGCGCTCCATGCTATTTTGTAGGGTTTCGGCTTCGCGTTCTTCAGCGAGCATGTCTGCCCAATCACCGAGGCTACGAACACCAGCTTCGACAGCTTCGACTGGGGTACGGAACTTGGTTCCCTCGAGAAAACGTTGGGTGGCTCGCTTCATGTAATTTGTTCTTTTCATAAACCCCTCCAAGGGTAATTTCAGGCTTGGATTTCTTCCTCACCTTTTGGACAGGTTTAGCTTAGCAAACGGTGCGTCACACAATCGTCAAACGCCTTTTGACGCCAACTGGTTGTTCAATTGATGCTTTTGACCATCTCGAGTTTATTGTCCAGCACGACAATTCCGTTTTTTTCAACCGCAATAGCGATATGACCATCGGGCATCATTGAGAGCGCCAAAGCAGGATTTCGTAAGCGCTTACGGACTGTGACTTGCTGTTTTTGCAAATCAACCACCGAGACAAAGCCTTCTTTGTCTGCCACAAAAGCATATAAATCGGTTAAACGCAGCAGTTGCGGAGTACCTTCTAAAACAATCTTCTCGAGAACCGCACCAGTGCTTAGCTCGAGCTTCAGTAGCACCCCAGCTGCATCCAAGACCCACAAACCATTTCTAACAGCCAGCGAAACAGGTTTTTCGGGTATCTCAAATTGCTTGATTTCCTTGCCTGTGGCAGTCTCGAGGACATGCACCACACCCAAGGTCTGATCGGTGGTGTACAGGCGTTCGCCATCAATCACCGCAGCTTCGGCATAAGCACTGGGCTTGCTGCTCGAGAGCCGTGCTTCAACCATGCTTTTTTCACCACTTTGGTTGCGCCTAAAAATCAGTGCCACCTGACTCGAGCGCACCACTACGGTATTACCCACCACGTCTAAGCCCGTGGCATTGGCTGGTACAAGCCAGCGGTCAACCATTTTTCCTGTGCTTTCCTCAATGATAAAAACTGTATTGTTGGCTTGGTCAAGCAAATACGTTAAACCATCACTCGAGACAGCAGCCGTGAACTTGCATTCTTTATCCGCCACAAACTGCACCGGAATTTTTGCACCATTGGAACGCACCAACATCGCGGGGGTACTGCGCGACATTGCACCAGAATTGGCATAAATGATGCTGCCGTCGCTTGTGGCTGCCAAGGTGGTGGCATTGATTTGGCTTTGTGGGAATGCCACAAAAACCGCCACGGCTGTCAGCGCCGTTGCCAAACCAGCCATCACCCAAGGCAGAACTCGAGCCATGGGGCGAGGAGCAGTTCGCTTTGAAGTTGGAGCGGGACGAACTCGAGACTCGGCTTCATTGGTGGCTCGAGACTCGGATTGGTCAGAACCTCGAGAAGCTGCCAAAATTTTTTGCTTCAAACTTGCAGGAGGTTCAACTGCTTCAGTCGCACCCAAGCCCGTCAGTACCAACTCGAGTTCAGCATATTCACGCCTTAACGCCACATCCGTCTCGAGGGCAGCTTTGACCTGACGCACTTCTTCAGGGGTGGCAAGCCCAAGAATCACAAATGGCAAAAGTTCACTATGTTCAGTCATGGATTGGTTCACCCCAAACATCGGACAACGTGCCGCGCAGCTTGTCCAGCGCGTATTTCAAACGGCTTTTGACCGTGCCAACAGGCACATTCATGGCAGCCGCAATTTCTTCTCGAGACGCGCCCTTGAAATACGCTAGTTCGACGGTTTGGCGGTGCGCTTCGGATAAATCTGCCATGGCTGAACGCACCCGCACTGCCGTCTGTGCTAGTTCTGCTTGCTCGAGCGGCGAGGCGTAGTTACTTGCCAGTGGCAGGGATTCGCCTTCTTCATCCTCGAGTGGGACGGTGTAGCGCTCACGGCGAAGGGTATCAATCGCGGCATTACGAACCAAGGTCATTAAAAAAGTAGACAGCGCAGCTTTACTCGGATCAAACAACCTTGGGTTACGCCAGAGCTTCATCAAGGTATCTTGAACAATTTCTTCAGCCCGTTCCCTTGAACCCGAAACCCGCAACGCCAAACCAAACAAACTGCTCGAGTAACGATCATAAATTTCGGATAACGCTTCTTCATCGCGCCAAGCAAAACGCGCAATTAAATCAGCATCAGACAGAGGCGAAGCCATTTGTGGCATTCTAACCACACTCGGCAGGTGAAATGTTTGAAACGTCAGCAGCATCAGGCATCCTCGAGAGTAAATACGTGAATGCCACAAAAAAGTTCAATCATTTTGGCTTTACCCCCACAACCTGATAGACTTGTTATGGATGCAACGTAATTTACGCCTCACCCTCGAGCCTTGGAGTCCAGAGTACGACACCAGTCTACACGCTGACACCAACGCCCCAACCTCACTCGAGGATGTCGAACTCGAGGTGGAGTTCAGTGTGTGGGGCAAAGTGCGCCCAAGCACCTACCGCGTGGATTTCAGTCAATTGTACTTCATAGATGGACGGCGCAGACTCGAGGGGCGGGTTTGGAACACGCTTGATAAAGGCGTGATTGCCCCCGGATTGCTCGGCACACTGGCAGTCGGCGCAGTCACCACCAAGCACGACACCCTCACCCCAGCCAAAGTGGTGGACAGGGTTCTCGAGCGAATCCTGATTTTATCGGGTGGGGTCGGGCAAGATTTAATCATCGAAAACCGAGGACACGAATACGGACGGCTCGAGTACCGCTACGAAGCCCTGAACGACACGCAAAACTTAGAAAATGCCCTCGTGCAACGCCTGCAAATGCTGATGCGTGATGCCGAAGATAAACTGGCAGGAGGCTTACCCCTCGAGAGTGCGCTCTTGATCTTAGATGGACCACTGCAACGCCGCGCCCCAGAGCGCAGTTTGGGCTACGTCAAAACCCTGCACCAACTGTACTTATCAGGCGAGGAACGCGAAGTCATGCGCCAACTCGAGAAAGGCGAACGCACCCCGATTTTTCGCATCGGCAGCCGAATTTTGCCGCGTTACAGTTGGTACATCAGGCTCGAGGACACCCCAGATTATATTCAGCCCTATGCTGGACTGGTCAGGCTCGAGGTGCGCGACACCTTGGGGATAGAATGGGCAAAAGAAATTGCGGATTGGAGTTGCCGGGTACTGCCACGTTACAGCGCCAAAGCGTTCCGCGATCCTCGAGCGCCACAGCAACTCATGCCGATTGCCTTTCTCGAGTCTGATTTAGGAAGGCGGATGGGTGACATGAGCATCATTCGGCGCAGAATTCAGGCGCATCTCAAAGGTCTTAATGCTCGAGAAGAAATGCCTCTCGAGGCGGCAAAGAATACGAATTAGCTCTTACGGACTCCCCCTCGCTTCGCTCGACCCCTCAAAGAGGGGTGCTGGAAAATCAAATGCAATTTAATGACATTGGAGACACATTCATGAATTCACCACTACAGCCCGTTGGAATGATTTTAGGCACAAAAGACAGCGCTCCCCTCGAGTTTTGGGTGGGTGTGAACGAAGGGCAGATGCTTCAGCTTGATGACCTTGTGGTGGTGAAAACCAAGAAACCGCTCGAGGGAACAAATGAATATATTTCCTTTTACGGCGTGGTGGACACGGTGCGTAAACTCCACGAGGGGGTGCAGTTTGATTCTGATACCCGTCTTGCGCTCGAGGGAACAATCCCAGTCAATGTGAGTTACGCCGCGCATGTGATTGTGACTCGAGTTGACCCCGAGGAATTTGTGCCACCGCATCCCGGTGATGAGGTTTGGCACGCGGTTGGCAAGGAACTCGAGATGGCGTTGTACCAAGACCGCATGGAGTCGGTCACGCCTGCGGGGGTGCTGCGAAATGGTCAGCCAGCCTTTTTGAATTTTGCGTTTTTGAATGGCGAGAACGGCGCTCATGTCAACATTTCGGGTGTGTCGGGCGTGGCGACCAAAACCAGTTACGCTCTTTTTTTGCTGTACAGCATTTTTAATTCCCAAGCCCTTGGTCTCGAGCGTAGCAATTCTCGAGCCGTAATTTTTAATGTCAAAGGCGAGGATTTGCTTTTCCTAGACAAGGAAAACAATAAATTCCGTGACCGCGAAGCCAAACAAAGCGCGGCTCGAGGTTTAAGCACAGATCGGTATACGGTTTGTGGTTTGCCTGCCGCGCCATTCTCGGATGTGCAGTTCTTAGCGCCGAACATTGGCACAGAAGGCGTGATTACCCACGGGGCATCGCAGCGTGGGCAGGGCATCACGCCGTACTTATGGACGATCAAACAATTTGCTCTCGAGCGTTTACTGCCGTACTGCTTTGCTGACCGTGATGCCAGTTTGAACCTTGGTTTTTTGATTGGGCAAATTGAAGAGCGCCTGTATAAACTCTCCTCGAGCCAAGATGCCAGCGCCCCGCATATTCTGGTGGATGATTGGTCACGCGAGGACATTGCCGAAATAGACGAAAGTATTGAATTTAATCAGATTGGCAAAGCCAAACTGACCAGCTTCACGCAACTCATTGCGTACCTCGAGTACAAACTGATAGACCAAAACGATGGCGAAGGCGACCCACGCTGGGCTGGAAAGCAACCGTCTGGCACGCGCCAAGCCTTTGTGCGGCGCTTGCGTGGCGTGGTCAAGCACCTTAATCCACTCATCCGAGGCGATTTAGACGCGGCTCGAGCCGCAGCCTACCGCCCAGACCCAATGCGGAACCAGCTTTCGGTGGTGGACATCCACGGGTTGCACAGTCACGCTCAGATGTTTGTGGTTGGTGTGATTTTGAAGCAACTGTTCGAGGACAAAGAACGCAAAGGGCGCACCCCGTATGTGTTCGTGGTGCTGGATGAGTTGAACAAATACGCCCCTCGAGACGGCGAAAGCCCCATCAAAGATGTGCTGCTCGACATTGCCGAGCGTGGACGCAGTTTGGGGATTATCCTGATCGGCGCTCAGCAAACCGCTTCCGAAGTCGAACGGCGCATTGTCAGTAACGCCAGTATTCGTGTGGTCGGGCGCTTAGACCCCGCCGAAGCTGAACGCCCAGAGTACCGTTTTCTACCCGGAGCGTTTCGTTTGCGCTCAGGGATTTTGCAACCCGGTACAATGATAGTTTCGCAACCCGAAGTGCCAAGCCCTGTGATGATAACCTTCCCATTTCCTGCTTGGGCAACCCGCCGAGATGAAGTCAAAGACATGCCGACCACAAGAGAAGAATCCGAGAAAGCGGCGGCTGATTGGTTGTCGTAACCCGAGAATCGTGTAGACTTATTGCATGAACGCCATTACCACTCAAGAAGCGGGCAAAGACCTTGAAGCCTTGGTGCATTCTATAATTCAAAGCATTGAACCAACCATTATGATTGCTCAAGATGGTTCTAAAGTGGTTGTCATGCCCATAGAAGAATATAATTCGCTCAGCGAAACAGATTACTTGATTTCCAATCCAAAAACAGCTTATAAGCTCCGCCAAGCTCTCGAGCAAGTGCAGAATAACCAAGTGGTAAGTAAAACCCTAGCCGAACTTGACTTATGAATTTTGTTTTCACCGATGATGCTTGGCAGGATTATTTGTGGTGGCACAGCCAAGACATCGTGGTTTGGCAACGAATTAACAGCCTTATCAAAGAATGCTCGAGAAGCCCATTCCAAGGAACAGGAAAACCAGAACCCTTAAAGCATGATCTCAAAGGTTACTGGTCAAGACGAATCACCAAAGAGCATCGCTTGGTCTACACATTTAACAACGAACGATTGCTGATTTTATCATGCAGAGGTCATTACGACGATTTTTAAGCTCTATTTTTCATACTTCATACAGAGTGCCAAAAAGCCCAACCAGAGAAATAATGCTTATGAATGCGAAATTAATTCTATCGGAAATAAGAGGATTTCTACTTTTTCTCGTAGTGTTTACGTCATATTCACTAATGATGTTTTGGCTTGGTAAATACAATCTATTTCATGTTCAGTCAACGGACTTTTTTGACAAATCGAGTAAAGCTTTAATAGAAAAGAATGACTTCACACTTTTTCTGATTCGTGACTTCATTAATGTTTTCCCGATTTACTTAGGTGTTCGATTTTTCTTTGTTACTATGGATACCGCTACAAAAAAGCGTAAATAACTTGAATACTCTGATTTTTTGTCTGAGCCACAGTTTTATGTCACGTAGAGTCAGTTTCAAATTTCACTCGAGTCAAATGTTGCGTAGTTGCGTAGGGTGGGCTTCGCCCACGCTTTCAAATTCCACTCGAGAATCTGCAATCGCTCGAACATTCTGCCCATGCTTGTGCTGTCTTTCAAACCATGCTCGAGGTTTGGCTTATGCCACTGGCTGACTTGCCCACGGGTCATGCTGCACTTCCCAACGCCGCAAGTATTCACAAGCCAACCAGAAAAGGGTTTTAATCGGTTCGCTTTCGACGCTGTGTTCATCCGTTAATTGGCGGGTGAACTCGAGCAAATCAAGGTATTCGTTTTCGCTTTACGGTTCACGCAAATCAAAACTCAGATTTTGCCATGTCTCGAGAATGCGTTGGTATTGGGTCATGATGTCCTACTCAGTGCTTCCTGTGGCATAACCTGTGAATGGTCGTCGGTATGGAGCGTGGTACGCTAAAACAATTTTGTCTTTGGGAATTCCACGCGCTACAAGCTGCTCTGCGACTCGGTGTTCAGTGTTGTCTTCTTGAATCCAAACCAAGTTGTCTTTAATGTCTATTTGTACCAATATCCCATGAATTCGCTGCATTCCGTTCCAGCCGACGGCATTGATCTGATAATGATGATGCTCAGAATCAAAAACCAATTGGTATTCGATGTTGTCATGAATGGCTGGTTGGGCAATTTCTGTTAGCACGCCGCGAATAATTTCAATCATGTTCTGCATAAATTAGCTCCTCGGTTAAAGGGTTGTAAGCCAAGATATGAACTTGGTAGGTTTTCAAGGTGATCTGCACAACTTCGCGTTTCATAAAATCAAGATAAACATCTTCGGGAACAGCCAAGTACAGTTTATACTCCGACATTTTCAAGCCAAGTGCAACTCGGTAATTAAGGTATTGTCCAAGGGCGCTGTGGAATTCATGAGTTTTGGAAACCTCGAGAAAACTTTTGACCTCGACGGCTATTTTTTCCATGCCACGTTCTGCTGTTATTAAGCGCTCTGCCGCTAAATCTATTAAGTACCGTGTCTCGAGTCCAAAACGAAGTTCTAATGGGTCAGCAATAATTGTCCAGCCATCTTTCTCGAGGGCTTTGCGTACAGTTTCATGGTACAGGTCTCGAGCCATGTCAATAGTCTAGCATTGAATACCTGAAGAATCAGGCTCGAGCATTCTGCCTATGCTTGTGCTGGCTTTCAAACCATGCTCGAGGTTTGTTACATCAAAATCGTAAATCCAGCTTGCACAAAATGCTTATCCGAAGTCAGCACTTCTTGAATGCCGTCGCTTTCCATAATCACCATGCTCATGCAATCGGTTAGGCTGTAACCTTTGTCTTGTCGGTCTTCAAATCGCTCTAACCCAAGGTAAAACCAGTATTTCCCGTGATAAATAAAATTGACATCCTTGCGGTTCATCACAGCTTTGACCAGCGTAAGTGCTTCTTGTCTCAGGTAGTCGCCGCGTTCAGAGTAATAATTCAGGACTTCGGTCAAAACAGCGTCGGTAGTGACCAATTGCGCTCCTCGTACATTTTCAAGTGCTACTCGAGCTTTTTGATGATTTTGGTCTCGAGGGTTAATCAAAGAAACCAGAAAGGCAGCGTCTATAAACACCGTCCTCATCATTGCTTTGGCGCTCCATACAGGTAGTGGTCTAAGTTTTCCCCACCATCTTTTGGTAATTGCTCGAGTTCAGCCACAGGTGCTTCTTTGGCAATACGGTCTGCCATTTCGAGTAGAAAATCTACGGTGCTTTGCTGGTTCTCTTGGGTTTTGGGTGTGGTTGGAGTCATGCGTTGCATTGTAGCGCTTCGTAGCAAAATCACAAGTAGTTGAATCTTTGGCGGGGCTTGCCTACGCTTTCAGAATCCATTCGAGAACCTGCACCCGCTCGAGCCTTCTGCCCATGCTTGGGCTGGCTTTCAAACCATGCTCGAGGTTTGGCTTTTATGCGCTGATGATTGATTCTGGTTTCTATCATGTACTCGAGGTAAACCCATGTCTATGAAAAAACCCCCGCCACCTGCGAGGGTTTGTTTGGTGCACCCGAAGAGATTCGAACTCCTGACCTTCTGATCCGTAGTCAGACGCTCTATCCAGCTGAGCTACGGGTGCATTTTTGGATTTCGACCCGCTTGCAATAACGGGGTGCTACTGGCGGAGGGAGAGAGATTCGAACTCTCGGTACAAGTTTCCTCGTACGACGGTTTAGCAAACCGTTGGTTTCAACCGCTCACCCATCCCTCCAGATGGTTCTTGGGTGATGGCTTTGGCGGAGGGTGAGGGATTCGAACCCCCGGTAGAGTTCCCCCTACTACAGTTTTCAAGACTGTCGCCTTCAACCGCTCGGCCAACCCTCCTCAAGAGAGCCGCACTGCTTAGTGCGAGCGAGAGTGTATCAGGCAACTGAGCATGTGTCAACTGGTAGATAGTCTGCCTTGTCACTGGGTATACTGGGCGCTCCATGATTGAAGGTTTTTTAGGCAGCGAACGGTTTGAGATTAAAGTCAGGCTCGAGGGCGATCAGTTGCTCGGGCGTGTTGGTGGCGCACTGATGGCTCGGGATGTCAAATTGGCTTTGACGCCAACGGGTGTGACCGGGCGGGTTGGTGGGGCAAATGGTTTTGATTTGCGTTTGAGTCTCGAGGGTGGTGAGTTGATTGGTTTTATTGGCAATGACCCAATCAGTTTGCGTGGCGTGGATACAGTGGTTGGCGCTCTGGGCGATGGTTTTTCTTCGCTCGAGTTTGGCGCTCGGCAATCTGGCACGCGCTTAAACGGCAGCATTGGTGGTTTACTTGGTAAGCCCTTTGCGGTTGAATTGGGTGAAGCTCCTGGTTGGCTTGGTGCATTGGTGGTTTTAGCGGCTTTTTATGCGCTCGAGAAACACAAGAACTTAAACTGAGATGAACATTCTGGGTGATTCCACGAAAAGTCGGGTTTTGTATGCCCTGCGCGGCAGTGGTGGTGGGACGGCTAACGATGTTGCAGCCGCCCTCGAGATTAGCATTCCAGCTGCTCGGCGGCATTTGATGGACTTAGAAGCTGATGGTTTGCTCGAGTCGCAAGTGCATCGGCAAACTGGGCGAGGTCGTCCGCAGCATGTTTTTCGGATTTCCCAAGCTGGCGAGGATCACTTCCCGAAACGTTACGCGCAGCTCTGTACTGATATTCTCGAGCATATCGAACATTTGTACGGCGCAGGGGCGGTCTTATCGGTCTTGGACAGCCGTAACCAAGCCTTGCTCGAGCGTTGGCAGCCTCGGGTCACAGGTTCGCTCGAGACACGGTTGAATATGCTGTGCGATATTCTCAATGAACTTGGGTATCAAGCCAGCCTCGAGCCAAGCCAAACGGGTTGGTTGTTGTTGCAAAACAACTGTCCGAATCTCGAGGTGGCGCGGGATTTTGAAACGCTGTGCCAGAGCGAAGCCAAACTGTACGAGCAGCTTTTACAAGCCTCAGTGACACGGCAAACCCGTGTTCTCGAGGGGTCGCGGGCTTGTGTTTACGAAGTTTTTAAGACTTGAGGGTAGGTGAAGTGTCTACTGCTCGTCGGTGTCGGTGTGCATGGTGCTTTGGCGCTCGATCAGCCTTGGTTCAAAGCGGACTTGCCGAGGTGCGCCTTCGTAACCGCTTAGGCGTTCGATTAACAACTCGGCGGCGGTTGCTCCCATCGCTTCGACGGGTTGGTGCAGGGTGGTTAAACCGCGTTCTCTTGCCCATGGGTGGTCGTCAAAGCCAATCACGCGAACATCGCGTCCTATCTCGAGGTTGCGAGCGCGAGCTTCATCCAAGACTGCCATGGCAACAAGGTCGGCTGCCGCAAAGATGTTGACGGGGAAAGTCGCGTTCTCGAGGATGGTTTGAGCGGCGTGACGGGCGTTGTTCAGATCGAAGGTGATGGTTTGAATGTTCTCTTCGGCAATAGGGCGTCCTGCTGTCTCGAGGGCGTTCTTAAAGCCGCGCATTCGGTCTTGGAAAACAGTGTTCTTAAAAACTTCGTCGAGGGCTTGGTGTACGCTGATGGCGTAAATATCGCCATCTAAGGCTGCCAAGGCTCGAGCTGCGAGCCGTCCGCCGAGTTCGTTGTCCAAGTAAATGCTGTCGTAGTGTTGACTGGTGCCGTCTACGATGACCACGGGTTGACGGGTGGGTAAGCGACCATCAGGATATAAATCGCCGAGGTTATGGCTTGCCATGACAATGCCGTCGGATTGGTATGCCAAGGTACTCGAGTTGAGGTAACGCTCGAGACGCTCGCGTCCAATCAGGGGGAACAGAGCGCTGTCGTAGCGGTGTGTCTCGAGGGTTTTTTCTAAGCCCGAAAGCAATCGAATATAAAATTCGGTGCCGACAACTTGCAAAATAATGCTGACAGTGTAGCTTTTACCACCTGCCACGCGCCGTGCATGTGGGTTGGGGATAAAGCCAAGTTCCTGCATGGCGCTTACCACCCGTTCACGGGTTTCAGGGCGCACTGATTTGTGGTTATTGAGAACCCGTGAAACTGTACCTACGCCTACACCAGCTTTTTCGGCGACTTCTTGGATGGTGAGTTTCATGGTTTCCTTATACCTCCATAGAGCTTGACCAGCGAAGTGCAATGCAACTCCAAATAATTTTGTAGCTTCGCTCTCTATTACGTTCATTGTAGCATAATTTAAATGTGAAGGTTATACAAAATAAGCATTATATGAGAAAAATTCTCGAACTTGCATTCTGGTTCTTTATGAACAAAGATTGAATAAGGTCAATGTGTACTGACCACTCACCTCGAGCTGACCGTGGTTGGTTGATTCCTTGTTACACTTTTGTTTGTGGCATTTTTGTTCTCTCGAGTCATACAAAGCCTGTTTGTGCTGTGGCTGGTGGTCAGTCTGACCTTTGTTGGCTTGCAGCTCACAGGTGACCCAATTGGTTTTCTAAGCGCCGAAGATGCCACCCCACTCGAGCGGGAAACCCTGCGCCGAGCTTATGGTCTTGAACAACCGTTCTTTGGACAGTACTTGCTTTTTTTATTCAACGCCAGCCAAGGCAACTTAGGCAACTCAATGTACAGCGCCCGACCAGCCATGCAAATCCTGCTCGAGCGCTTACCAGCCACCTTGCAATTGGTCAGCCTTGGACTTGGTTTAGCACTGCTGATCGGCATTCCGCTTGGGGTTTGGAGCGCCACACGGGTTGGCTCGAGGTGGGACACCATCATCCTCAACCTGAGCAGCATGATCTTAAGCGCCCCAACCTTTTGGATTGGGATGCTGCTGATCTACGTTTTTGCTGTTCAATGGCGCCTACTGCCATCCCAAGGAAGCGGCACGATCTGGCATTTGATCCTACCAAGTCTGACTTTAGCCCTGCCTCGAGCAGCGGTCTACACCCAACTGCTGCGCCTGTATTTACTCGAGGTTTTAAGCCAAGACTTTATTTGCACGGCTCGAGCCAAAGGTATGCTCGAGCGCCAGATTGTGTACCACCACGCGCTTCGCAATGCCCTTGTGCCATTTGTAACGGTGCTGGGTTTGCAATTCGCGGGCTTGTTATCAGGCGCAGTGATTACCGAAAGTTTGTTCGCTTACCCCGGAATGAACCGTGTCGCACTCGATGCCCTGACCCGTTTGGACACCCCTGTGATTTTGAGTTTTGTTCTGCTCAGTGCCTTTTTTTACGCCAGCATCAATTTACTGACCGATGTGGCATACCTCCTGATAGACCCTCGAGTGCGTTATGGCTAGAAAGGTTGCGGTGCTGCTTTGCTTGATGGGCTTGGCGCTACTCGCGCCAGTGCTGTACCCCAATCCCAACGCCCAAAATCTGCTCGAGACGCTACGCCCACCATTTCAGGCGCTGGCAACCCCACTTGGCACAGATGAACTTGGACGCAACCTGTTTGCATTGCTGTTACACGGTTTAGGCACATCCTTGTTGGTTGGTATGGTGTGCAGTCTGGTGTCTGCCTTGATTGGCGTACCACTTGGCTTATTGGCAGGTTTGCGCGGTGGTTGGCTCGAGCAAGTCATCATGCGAGCCACCGAAGTTCAAATGGCACTGCCCAATGTACTACTGGCACTGGTCAGCCTGACTTTTCTTGGATCGGGGTTGCTGAATTTAATCGTGGTGATTGGCGTTTTTGGTTGGGCTGGCTTTGCGCGGTACACCCGAGCCACTGTTCTGGTGCAACGAGAACTCGAGTATGTGCTATCAGCAAAAGCCCTAGGTGCGAACCAGTGGCGAATCCTGCGCCATGTGCTACCCAACATTGGTAGTGGAATTTTACTGCAAATCAGCTTGGACTTCCCACAAAATGTGCTGCTCGAGGCGAGTTTATCTTTTCTAGGCGTTGGTGTTGGTGTTGACACCCCAAGCCTAGGTGCAATGGTTTCAAGAGGCTACAGCTACCTTTTTTCTGGTATTTGGTGGCTGAGTTTGCTGCCCGGAGCATTGATCATGATATTGGTGCTGTGCATCACTGGCATCAGTGAAAGTTTACGTCAACAGCTCGACCCGAGAATACGTCAAAGGAAACCCCAACCGTAAGGGTTCAGCTAAACCCCCCTGCCAACAGCTCGAGCCTCGAGTCTGATTGAAACAACCTAAAAAAATGCGTTTAGCACTCAATGCTTTGTTTCAGAAGTCTTTATGACTTCCGAGCATCGCCACCCCGCGCTTACGGGGTTAGACCCCGCAATGCGTGGGGAGGCGTGCGAGTGGAAAAGAGTGCAGCGTCTTCTTTGTCCGACAATTCTGGGAAGCAGAATGTAAGGACCTACGAAACGCTGCACTTAATACACTGTCAACAAAAATCGTAGATTTTTGGCGAGCTATGCGAGTATGACTAAAGTACAGTGTCGATGAGTGCGGAGACTCTTTGGAGCGAAGCGGAAAATAGTCTCCGCACTTAGTTGACACTGTACTTAACAACTAATTCAAAATCCGCTTCCCAGTCTCGAGCGGCGCTTGGTTGGTCGGCACATACCCCGGAGGCTCGAGCAGCGCAAATTCTGGTAGTACAGCCACAAATTCTTGACCGTCAGCTGCTTTGAACGTGTACTCGCCACGCATTGTGCCGGGTGGGTGGTCTATCGGGACTCCACTGAAATAACGATAAATCTGTTCTGGGGCAATGGTTGGTTGTTCGCCAACCACGCCTTCGCCTTCGACTTCTTGTTCAAAACCAAAGGCATTGCGAATAAAAAAATGACGACGCAACAACTGAGCGCTTTGCGTTCCGTGGTTGTGCATGGCAATGAAGTAAATATAGAAAAATTGTGTTGGCGTCGAATGTTTTGGTGAGTAGACCACTTCGACGGTCACATCAATTTGGTTTTTGGTGTGGCTCATCGGCTGAGCTTAGACGAAATTCAAAGAAAGAACAATCTCGAGCGCACATTTTGAAATGAATCAATTGACTCGGCTTTGCTTTTTGAGTTAAAAGTAACCATGATTTCTGCCCTGATTCCCGCCGCAGGCAGTGGCGAACGCCTTGGAATGGGCGCTAAAGCCCTGCTCGAGCTGAATGGTCGAACGCTACTCGAGCGCTCGATAGACGCCTTTTTAGGCATTGCCGATGAAATTATTGTGGCATTGCCCGAAGCTCACCTGACCATGCCATTCAAGCACGCCAGAGTTGTGGCAGGCGGTACAACCCGTCAAACCAGTGTCCAGAACCTGCTCGAGGCAGCCCAAGGCGATGTGGTCTTGATCCACGATGCAGCCCGTCCGTTTCTACCAAAAGCTGTGATCCAACGGGTTCTCGAGGGAGTGGCAACGCACGGTGCTGCCACGGCTGCCCTGCCAATGGCAGATACCTTGGTGGTTGAAGCCAACGAACAATGGCAAAGTCTGCTTGACCGCGTTCATATCCGAGCTATTCAAACCCCGCAAGGTTTTCGCCGAGATTTGCTCTTAAACGCCCATCATCAAGCCCAACTCGAGCAGGTCGCTGCCACCGACGACGCTGGTTTAATCGCCCGACTTGGCTTACCTGTTGCCCTCTGCCTAGGCGATGAGCGCCTGTTTAAAGTTACTCGAGCTGGTGATTGGGCGCTGGCAACGGCATTTGCGGCTGTCTGGGATGAAGGTTAAAGAGGAAAATGGAAAGAGGAAAGCAAAACCTGCGTTGCTCGAGGCTCGAGAAGATGTTTTGTGGTGGTTCTTTCACCTTTTGACCTTTTACCTTTTGACCTTTTACCTTTAATCTTCTTTCCATGTACTCGATTTTTGAATTTGCTCCTGCCAAAATCAACCTTGGGCTGTCCGTGACTGGTCGGCTCGAGAATGGGTATCACACTTTGGATACCTTGTTTTGTACTTTGGATGTTGGCGATACGCTGCACCTCGAGCCAAGCGAATCTGGGATTGAACTGAGCATTGCAGGGGCTGATTTACCTATTACTTCCGAGAACCTTGTGTACCGCGCAGCCGCAGCTTATCTCGAGCAGCTTGGTTTTGGTGGGGTGCGAATGCACTTGGAAAAACGCTTGCCAATTGCGGCGGGTTTGGGTGGAGGCTCGAGTGACGCCGCCGCTTGTTTGCGTGGTTTGCAGCGTTTGTATAAGAGCCAATTGGATTTACCAAGCATAGCTGTCAAACTTGGGGCGGATGTGCCTTTTTTGCTGCTTGGTGGTGCGGCACGGGCTTCGGGGATTGGTGAGATATTAACGCCGCTTCATTGCCCAGAGATTCATGTGGTGTTGGTCAATCCAAGTGTTGGAATTACAGCGAAGGAAGCCTATCTTGGTCTGCATGGACGCTTTGGGCAAGTACTCGAGGTCGAACAAATTTTGGTGGCACTCGAGCAGAAACAACCCCCGCCTTATCGCAATGACCTCGAGTTGCCAGTTCTCAAAGCCTATCCGATTGTCCAAGAAGTGAAAAATTTACTCGAGCAGCATGGTTTATTCGGGGTTTTGATGAGTGGTTCGGGTAGCACTTGTTTTGGTTTAGCGAGGAGCGCCGAAGAAGCCATGCAAGTTGCTCAAGCGATTCAACTCGAGCAGCCGAGTTGGTGGGTGCGAAGCGCCAAGAGTTATGCCGCTTCCCGATGACACTCTGCCCTCGAGTCCTCGAGTAAGCTAAAAGCATGTTTACCATGCCGCGTCGAAAAACTGTTTCTGTTCATGTTGGTGGTGTCTGGGTTGGTTCTGAGCATCCAATTGTGGTGCAGAGCATGACCAACACCGATACCGCCGATGCTGTGAAAACCGCTTCGCAAGTGATTGAATTAGCCGCCGCTGGCTCTGAAGTGGTGCGAATCACGGTCAATAACCGCGAAGCCGCCGAAAAAGTCCCCGAAATTAAGGAGCGCATCGAAGAAGCGGGTTATCCCGTGCCACTGGTCGGCGATTTTCACTATAACGGGCATATTCTGCTGCGTGAATTCCCCGAAACGGCTCGAGCGCTTGCCAAATACCGCATCAACCCCGGCAATGTAGGTGTCGGCAAAAAGCACGATGAGAACTACCGCACGATGATCGAAGTTGCCAAAGAGTTTGACCGCCCCGTGCGAATCGGAGTCAACTGGGGCAGCTTGGATCAGTCAATGGTAATTCGGATGATGGACGAAAACACCAAAAACGGTGGTGTTCTCAGTGCCGAAGAAATCATGATTAACGCCATGCTCGAGAGCGCCATCTCGAGCGCACAAATGGCAGAAGAATATGGTTTGGGGCATGATAAAATCATCATCAGTACCAAAATCAGCAATGCCCCAATGCTCTGGAATGTCTACCGCCGCTTGGCTGTGCTTTGCGATTACCCACTGCACCTTGGACTGACCGAAGCGGGCATGGGAACAAAAGGCATCGCTGCCTCGAGTGCTGCGCTTTCGCCGCTTTTGTCCGAAGGCATCGGCGATACAATTCGGGTATCCTTGACCCCAGAACCCGGTGCAGCCCGTAAACTCGAGGTTGAGGTGGCGAAGCAAATTCTGCAAGCCGTGGGCGCTCGGAATTTCAGCCCGCAAGTCACGGCTTGCCCGGGCTGTGGGCGCACCACCAGCACGCTGTTTCAAGAACTTGCCCAAGATATTCAGCAGAGCTTAGACGAGAACATGACCACTTGGAAAAAAACCCATCCCGGCGTGGAGAACATGACCGTTGCAGTCATGGGCTGTGTGGTCAACGGACCCGGTGAATCCAAGCACGCCAACATTGGGATTTCTTTGCCCGGCACAGGCGAAGAACCTCGAGCGCCGGTCTACCGCGATGGGGCGCTGGTCACAACCCTCAAAGGGGCGCATATTGCCGAGGAGTTCATGGGTATGGTGGCAGAATACGTCGAGAAACGCTATGGGCAGGGCGCATAGCCACTGCACATTGTTTTTATACAAAAAATCCAGTTCT
>JAAFJQ010000001.1:0-26261 GCA_013298185.1 Deinococcales bacterium | reverse complement strand
CCGCGATGGGGCGCTTGTAACCACCCTGAAAGGCGCACACATCGCCGAGGAGTTCATGGGCATGGTTTCAGAGTACGTCGAGAAGCGCTATGGACGGGTGTCTTAAGTTTTGTCAAACGCTCACCTGATGAGCTACTTACAATCTTTCTGGTTTGAACTGACCTTATTGACCTAATCGCATTTTTCAAACGCAAGCGTCCAGTCAGTCGCTTTGAGGTAATGCTTGCCAATTCTGTTGGCAAAGTAGGCTTTGTATTTTCATATCAGTCACGCGGTGAAATGGGTTGGTATGGCAAAACTGTTGCGATGCAGCCGTATCGCCTGTTTTTCATATCATTGAAGTCTTCAATTCCAGTTCGGCTCGAGGGTATGAGGTCATGAGGCTGTGAATCTGCAAGCGGTTGCCGCGTCTTGTGATGGCTTGAAGTGGACCAGCCCCTGTGATGCTGCTGGCGGCGAAGCCGAGCCATTGTCCAGGCGCGAGGTCGGTGGTTGTGTAGACTCGGTCAATCTCGAGTCCCATGTCAAGGCAACGTTTTTGTTCAGTAGAGTTACTTGGGCAAAAGCGTGCTTGTATCTCGCCGCCCAAGCCGCGTAGTGCTGCGGCTGTGATGACCCCTTCGGGCGCTCCGCCAATGCCGATCATGGCGTGAATGCCGCTTTCGGGTAGGGCAACTTCGAGGGCTGCCATCACATCGCCCTCGAGTGTCAGTCGCACTCGCGCTCCTGCACCTCGAATTTGTTTGACCAGTTCTTCATGGCGTGGTCGTTCTTGTACCACCACACAGAGTTCGGTGATGTGTTTCTCGAGGCTTTGTGCAATGGTGTTGAGTGTTGTTTGGATTGGGTCGTCGAGGTGTACTTTTCCAGCAACGGCAGCACCCACCACAAGTTTTTTCATGTAGATGTCGGGTGCGCCCAGTAACCCATTTTGCTCGCTGATGGCAATCACGGCTAAACCGCCAACTCGACCGGCTGCGATGGCGTCTGTGCCTTCGATTGGGTCTACGGCAATGTCTATGGGTATTCCGCCGAGTCCAAATTGTTCGCCGATGTAGAGCATTGGGGCTTCGTCCATTTCTCCTTCGCCAATCACCACCCGTCCTGAACAATTCCAACTGGATAGGGCTTGGCGCATGGCTTGTGTTCCTGCTGCGTCTATGGCGTGTTTGTCGCCGCGTCCAATCCATGCCCATGCGGCTTTGGCAGCGGCTTCGGTGACACTGACCAAATTGGGTAGCAATGGCATGCTGTACTGCGTTTCAGGCATGGTTGCTCCCGATGGTGGCTGGTTTCTCGAGGACACCTTCGAGCATGGTCACGAATAACACTGTGCCAGGGTCGAGTAAGCCTTCCGTGCGTTCGCCTATCCAGCCTGCCCGACCAACTTGTGAGCGCAGGGTTCGTGCGTGGTCGCGTCCTTGTCTGGCTGCCTCGAGCAGTTCGTGCTGTGCTACGCTTGGTGTTTCGCCTCGCTCGATGGCGGCGGCAAATGCGGTTGCGGCTGGGTGCAGTGCGTCGATGATGGTTTTGTCGCCCGGTTTGGCGCGTCCGCGTTGTTGAATGCTTTGGTCAGCTTCGAGCAGCATCTTTGCCAGCAGTGGCATGGTTAGGGTGGTCACGCCGATGGCTTGTTGACCTGCGCTTCGCAGCGCGACTCCGACCAGTGCGCCCATGGTGCTTGGTGCGGCACGGCTGTAGACTTTGCCTGCGCCGTCCAACCATTGTCCTAAATCGTTTTCGGGTGGTGTTTGGTGCAGATACTCGAGCAGTGCCTGAGCGCCTTTTTCGGCGGTTAAGCCGCTGTCGCCGTCGCCGAGTGCCGCATCGAGGGTGTTGAGGGTGTCGCGTTGCTCGAGTACCTTGTGGCATGCCCGTTCGATGGCTCGAGCCAGTTGATTGGCGGTTGTCATGTTGTCACCGTGAAAAATGGGGTTTGGGCTGGATGGTCGAGTAATCTGGTCAATTCATCATCGAGCAGTAACAGCGTTAGACTTGCACCTGCCATCTCGAGACTGGTGGCGTACTCACCAACCAAGGCACGGTGAACTTCGATCTGGTGTTCGCCAAGCAGGGCATGAACTCGCCGATATAGGATGTAAAGTTCCTCGAGTGGAGTTGCCCCAAGTCCGTTGACCATGACTGCCACCCGTGCTTTGGCTTTGATCGGCAGATCTGCCAGCAGGGTTTGAAGCAAGGCTTCGGCGATTTGGTCGGCAGGTTCGATCTGACCGCGACGCACGCCGCGTTCGCCATGAATGCCGATACCAAGTTCCATTTCGTTGTCCTCGAGCGTGAAGGTTGGTTGTCCAGCCGCAGGCAGGGTGCATGGGGCGAGTCCGACTCCCATGGTTCGGGTGTTCTCGAGGGTTTTTTGTGCCACCCTTGTCACTTCTTCGAGGTCGCCACCCAGTTCGGCGCTTGCTCCTGCTAACTTAAAGGCAAAGACCATGCCTGCCACGCCGCGTCGGCGCTGGGCGCGTTCGTTTGGGGCGCTGGCGACATCGTCTTGTACCAGCACGGTACGAATTTGAATGCCTTCGTCGGCTGCTGTTTCGGCAGCCATGTCAAAGTTCATGATGTCGCCGCCGTAATTGCCGTATAGGTACAGCACGCCGCGTCCTGCGTGGACTCGACGGGTCACAGCCATGATTTGCTCCGAGGTGGGGGATTGAAACACATCGCCTGCGGCGCAACCATCGAGCATACCTTGTCCGACATAGCCAAGAAACACTGGCAAGTGTCCAGAGCCGCCTCCGGTGATGATTGCCACTTTTTGCTCTATCGGCGCGTTGGCACTGACCACGCAGAATGGGTCGTTATCAACTGGCTCGAGCCAGCGCGGGTGAGCGAGGTAAATCCCTTCAAGGACTTCTTTGGCGAAGGCTTCTGGGCGGTTCATGATTTTTTTCATGGCTTCCTTTGCAATTCAATGCCTAGTTGACTGGCAGCTTGGGCAAATGCCGCAAAACCAGTCTCGAGCATGGTGGCTTCATCAGCCGTGAGTTGTGGCAATGGAGCGCGACTGACTCCAGTTTCTAAGCCACGCCACGCCAGTGCTGCACGAATAAAATCCAGTCTCGAACCTGCTCGCATCAGGGTGTTGAATTGGCGCACCAAGTCAAAGGTGCGTTGTTGTTCTTGCAGGTCGCCACATTTGATGGCATTGGAAAAGGCTTCAAAGACCTCGGGGATGGCTGCACCAAGTCCAGACACCAGTCCAGCCCCGCCGCGTTGCAAGAAGGGTAGTGCAAGTCCGTCAGCACCAGCGTACACCTCGAGTCCTCGGAGTTCCAAAAGGTCATACAAGCGTTGCAGGTCGCCGCTCGAGTCTTTGATGCCCACCAAGTTTGGTAGGTCGCGTAGCCGCTCAAGGGTTAGGAGTTCTAAATTGTTGCCTGCCCGTTGTGGGATGGTGTAAGCGTATATGGACATGGTCGGCAGTGCGGCACAGACTTGGCGGTAAAACTGCTCGAGTTCGGTTTGGGTGTACGCAAAAAAGTACGGTGTGATCACAGCAGCGGCTTTCACCCCAAGCGACAGCGCATGTTCGCCCAGTTCAATCACTTCGCGCTGTGAAGTTGCGCCTATGTGGACAATCAGGTCTAAGCGCTGTTGGGCGGTTGAGGCAATGGTTTCCAGCGCTTCTTTGCGCTCAATTGTAGATAACAGCGCGAACTCGCCTGTTGTGCCGAGTGCAAAGACGGCTTTTGCACCGCCATGGGCATAAAAATCTACCAGTTGAGCAAGCGCATCATGATTGATACGTTCGGCTTGAAATGGGGTGATGGACGGAATGACCAGAATAGACATGCAGCCTCCGAAACCTCGAGCCAATCATGCAAGACTCGAGATGAATGTGGTGGTGGTGGTTTGTCAGCCTTTGACCGCGCCGCTGGTCAAGCCTTCGACCAAGTAACGCTGAAAGAACAGTGTGGCAGCCACAATTGGTAGGCAAACAAGGGTTGCTCCTGCCGCCAGTGGTCCCCAATTGGCTTGCTCGAATGAAAGCAGGTTGTAAATCACCACGGGTAAGGTTTGGCTGTTGGGTCCGCCCAGAACAGCCGCGAATAGAAAATTATTCCAACTCGAGATGGCTGCAAGGATACCTGCTGCCACCATGCCCGGTTGTACCAGTGGGATGGCAATCAGAAAAAAGGTTTGCCAGACGTTGCAACCATCCACTTCGGCGGCTTGCTCAAGTTCGGCGGGTAGCCCTTCAAAAAATCCAATCATGATCCAGACGATCAGCGGTAAGGTCACGGTCAGGTGCAGTAACGTAATCAAAAACAACGAATCTGATATACCAAGTTGCTTGGCGAGGATAAACCATGGAATCAGGTAGGCAATGGCAGGCACGATTCTGGTGATTAAGACGATGGTCGCGGCTTGTTTTAACTTCCAACGGGCAATGGCATACGCCGCTGGTAAACCAATCAGTAAACCCAGTCCAGTTGAGGCAACACCAACAATTAAACTATTCAGAAAATAACGTGCAAAAGGAGTGCGTGCCAGCAAATCGCCATACCAAGCCGTGGTTGGTTGCAACGGAATTAAACTCGGGGTTGGACTCGAGATTTCGACTTGAGTTTTGAATGACATGGAAATCATCCAGAAGAACACAAAGACAATCGGGATGGTGAAAATCAAACTGATTGCCAAGCCAGCCAAGCGTTGCAGGCGTTGATCGGCTTGAAGCGAACCACGATGCACCAGTCGTTTGGGCGGTTGCTTAACCGAGTACATTCTGCCTCCGATACTTAATCAACACCAAGGCAATTGCCAAAATTAAACTGAACAAAGCAATCACCAAACTCGAGGCGTAACCCATGCGAAAATAAGTAAAGCCCAGCGAGTACAGGTACAGGTTCACCGTTTCTGATGCCGTCCCAGGACCACCTTGGGTCATGGCGTAAATCGTGTCAAAGAGTTTTAGTGTGTCAATCAGACGGAACAACAAAGCCACAAACAGCGTCGGGTACAACAGCGGCAAGGTGATGTTCCAGAAAATCTGCCAAGCATTTGCGCCATCTATTCGAGCCGATTCATACGGTTCTCGAGGCATGGTGGACAGTCCCGCCAGCGCAATTAGCATCACAAACGGAGTCCATTGCCAAGTGTCCACAATCACCAGCGAAGGCAGCACTGTGTCCTGCCCGTAAATCCAGTTCAGTCCGGGCAAGCCCATGGCTCGCAGCCCAGCATTAAAAATGCCGCTAGAAGGGTTCATCATGATCACAAACACCAGCGCAATGGCGACAGGGGTTGCCACAATCGGCAGCAGCGAAAGGGTTCGCATCAGGCTACGCCCAGAAAAATACTGATTCATGGTCAGCGCCATCAGCACCCCAAGCACCATTTGCACACCCACCGCCACCCCAGTCAGAATCACGGTGCGAAGCAGTGCCTCGAGTGCTCGCTGATCGGTTGCTGCCTCGATGTAATTTACAGGTCCAATCAACTGCGCGGGACGAGGGTTGGTCAGCACCCAATCGGTCAACGATTGCCAGAGTGTGTAAAGCAATGGAAAACTGACCACCAGCACAATTACCAACAAAGCGGGCATCAAGAACACCACTGGTCGCAAGTCAACCTTGCGGCGCTGCCGACTACTTTTCGGTGGTGTCGAGGATGGTTTGGAGTTGTGCATTGGCACTCTTTGCGGCTTGCGTGGGATCTGCCCCACCAAGGGTTTGGACGATGGCGATCCCGAAAACATCACGAAGTTCGGTCACAGCACTGATTTCCGGAAAAGCGGGTTTACCAATTTTAAGCGCATCAAAATACGTTTGCGCCCAAGGAATGGTTTTCAGTGGCTGATTGCTAGCAGTGTTCCACGCCGAAGCTCGAGGCGCGGTGATGCTGGCTTCAACCAGACCCTTGTCAAATTCGGCAGACGTTGCCCATTGTAAAAATAAGTACGCGGCTTCTTTGTTCTTGGCTCGAGGTGAAATCGCTAAACCATTGGCGGTGGTTGGTGCAAGCCGTCCGGGCAGGATGGCATAACCGACTTTACCCGCCACTTTGGAGCGCGTGGCATCCTCGAGTTGCGTGGCAAAACCAATCCCGTCGTTAAACATCGCCAGTGTGCCTTGTTGGAACTGCCCTAGAACTTCTGACCAGTTAAAACTGACGACACCGGGCGGAGCATAAGTTTTCAGGGCGTTGGTGTACCAAGTCAAAGCCTTAATCGCATTGGCACTGTCAAGCGTGGCACGGCTGTTGCTGTCAACAAAAGTTGCTTTGTAATACTGCATTGGGAAGGCAACCGTGTAGACATTGGCGTTCTTCAAGCCTCGAGCCGCGTAGCCATAAATGCGCGGTGGGTTGTGCAGTGCTTTGGCAGCCGCTTCCAGTTGAGCCATGGTGGTTGGCACTTTGATGTTCTTTTCTTCAAATAAGTCCTTGCGGTAGTAGAGAATTTGCACATCCACCTTGTAAGGCATGGCAACAATCTGTCCGTCTTTGGATTTCACCACTTCTTTGGCACTGGCAAAAAAATCCGAGTAGCGAAAATTGGGGTTGGTCAATGTGCGATTGGCAAGGTAAGGCGTAAGATCCTCGTACCAACCCGCTTTGAGGAATCTGGCTTTTTCGACATGCAAACTGGTGTCAAACACATCGGTGGTGACACCTCCAGCCGCAAAATCAATGGCTAATTTTTGCCGCGATTGCTGCTCGGGCAAGACCGATAAATTGACCCGCATCCCCGTCAGCTTCTCGAATTCACCAACCCGACCTTGCAGGTAATCAGACCAAGGGCTTTTGACCACCAGCACCGAAACGGTTTCACCACTGCGTTGCTGCCAGCTAAAACGCTGTGCCAACGCCAGACTTGTCAGTGCCAGACCGACAGTGAGGGGAACAACCACACCAAACAACATTTTTTTCATACAGACCTCCGCTCATATGAGCCACTCGAGTTTGTAAACATATGATGTTTGTAAATATACGACCCAAGATCGAGATTTGTCAACCCCGCACATCACACAAAAACGCGATTCAATAAAAAATGCCATGAGCTAGAAGTCATATGTATTTTCAGGTATGCTCGTTCATATGCAAACTCCAAAACGCGACTTACTGCACCAAAAAGTCATCACCGAACTGATGAAACGGGTTCTCCACGGACAATACGCCCCCGGGCAACTGCTGCCACCAGAACAACCCTTAGCCCAAGAACTCGGAGTCAGCCGAATCGTCATCCGCGAAGCCGTCAAGGTCATGGTCGAAAAAGGACTGGTCGAAGTCCGCCAAGGACGCGGTACAACCGTACTCCCAGAAACCCAATGGAACCCACTCGACCCTCAAGTGCTGGCACTCCGCAAATCAGGCGAAAGCATCCACCAACTCTGGATCGAACTGCTCGAGGCGCGAAGAGTCTTTGAAGTGCAAAGCGTGGCACTGGCAGCCCTGCGGCTTGGAGAACACGAATACACCGCCCTGAACGCGCAATTACGCAAAATGGACACATTGATCCATGACCCAGAAGCCTATCAACTGGCAGATGCCGAATTTCACTTAGCCATTGTACGAGCCGCCAACAACCGTATTCTCTTAAAACTAATCGAACCCGTGCGGTACTTGCTGCAAGGCTTGTTTGCACAAACAGGAATTTCCCCAGAAGCGATTCGCATCGCCCAAAATGACCATTGGCAAATCCTGCGTGGACTCGAGAAGCACGACCCTACCGAGGCGCAAACAGCCATGCAAACACACCTCGAGCGAACCACACAAACCCTGCTTGATCTTAACTTAGCGCGACTTGGTTCAACTCAACAAAAACAATAAAGCAAGAAACCAGATTGCTCAGTCATGCGCTTTTTAAGCATAAGCCAACAAATTGCACCTCGAGCAGTAGCCAACAAATTGCACCTCGAGCAGTGTTTTTGGTCTCGAGGTGCAATCTCAATTGCAATAAAGCTGTATGGCGGAGAGAGCGAGATTCGAACTCGCGGTACCTGTTACAGTACACACACTTTCCAGGCGTGCTCCTTAAACCACTCGGACACCTCTCCGTGCGGCGGAAAGTGTATCAGGCAGTGGGGCATTGGTCAATCCCCGACCACAGGTGCAACGGCTGGTTTGGTGCCGGGCGCGTCTTTGGCTTCACTCGAGTGTCCGGGTTCAAATTTCAGGCTTGGGTTTGCAACCACGGCTGCATGGTTTGCGGCAATGGCTGCTTCACCGTAGCCCGTGGCAATCAGTTTCAGTTTGCCTTGGAAGCTGCAAATATCGCCACAAGCATAAATCCCTGCAATATTGGTTTCCATCATCGCGGAAACCTTGATGCGGTTGCCATCGAGTTCTAAGCCCCATTCAGCAATCGGACCAAGTTTAGACAAATACCCAACCATGCTCAGCACTTCGTCCACCTCGAGAACCGTTTCTTCTTGGGTGGCATTGTTATAAATCACGGCTCGCTCGAGCTTGCCGTCCCCCTCGAGGCGACGCAGTTCAAATGGAGTCATGATTTTAATTTCGCCAGCGTCGTGAGCGGCAATCATTTGATTGGTCGTGGCAGCATGGGCGCGGAAGGAATCACGGCGATGAATCAGTGTGACTTTTGCTCCGACATCCTTGAGCATCAAGACCCAATCTACGGCACTGTCGCCGCCACCCATCACCAAAACGCGCTTGCCTCGGTACATCTCGAGGTTCTTAACGGCGTACTGCACACCCTTGCCTTCAAATTCGGCAATGCCGGGCGCAGCCACTTTGCGCGGTTCAAATGCGCCAACCCCGCCAGCAATAATCACGGCAGCAGCTTCGTAGGCATTACCTTTGTCGGTGGTCAGGGAAAACCGACCATCAGGCAGTTTCTCGAGTTTTTCGGCGCGTTCGTTCAGCGTGTACACAGGATGAAACGGCGCAAGTTGATCCACTTGGTTTTTGACGAGTTCCTTAGCACGAACCTTAGGGAATCCCGCTACATCGTAGATGTACTTTTCTGGGTAAAGTGCCGTCAGTTGCCCACCAGGTTCAGGCAATGGATCAACAATTCGCATGGACAAATCGCGCATACCCACGTAAAACGCCGCAAACAAACCCACGGGTCCAGCGCCGACAATCAACACATCAGTCTTAGCCATGCCATAAACTAACACGGCGGCTTGGTTTTGATGCGTCACAGCTTGGGGAACTGTTAGATTGTTTTTATGAACCCAAAAGACTTTCGTGCAGCGTACCTCGAGACGATTTACACAGTAGGGGAGATGAGATTTCGACTTTCATCCCAGCCAACGAGTCAAACCTTATTTGACAATCGGCGTTTTTCGGTGGTGACGGCTTACAATCCGCGCAGCCAGTTGCTCGAGAAAGCCGAAAATCAAGCGCGACACCAGCAACTCGAGGCGGATGTCTTGGCGCTTGGTTGGCAGTCTGCGCCAAGTTTAGGCTCGAGTCCAAGCGGCGATTGGATTGAACATGGTCTGCTGATTTGGGATGCGCCGCTCGAGCTGGTCTTGGATTTGGCAAGGCGTTACGGGCAGCACGCGATTTTGTTCGCTGAGGCTGGACAGGTGGCACTGGTCTGGTGCGAATCTGGCGAACTCGAGTGGTTTTTTGTTTTATCGGCTGACTAAAAGTGCTATTCTCGGTTTGTGATTCGGCAATTGTTTTTGATGATTGTGCTGCTGTGCTGTGGCTCGAGCTTGGCACAAACGCTCGAGGTCAGCCCGTGGCTTCCCGCTCAAGATGGGCGCACGACCTTAAGCGGCAAGGGCTTTGCGCCAACCGCCACTGTGGCATTGCAATTTGCTGACCCCCGCCCGATGCTGCCCGACGGCAAGGCAGTGCCGGGTACGGTGCAAGCCAATGACCAAGGACAATTTAGCCTCGAGTTAAAAGTCAGCGGGGCTAAGCTCGAGGTGACCGCAAAAAGTGGTACGCAGTCAGCTGTCCTGATTCGCACCCCACCACAACTCGAGTTTGTTCAAGATGGCACAACAATTGTCTCGAAGGATGCCAGTACAGGCAAAATTGCCCAGCGTTATTACCTGTCGGGCATGGTCAAAACCCTCGAGCCGACCAGCACTGGTTATCGTGCCACGGTGGGTTTAGCGGGTGGGGCTGAAGAAATTTTTTTACTCGAGAATGGTAAAATTTTGGAACGGGTGACTTTTCCGCCTTCAACTGCGCTGCTCGAGACAATCAACCGCCCATTGAAAGAACAAGTTGTTGGTGACCCTGTGGCTTTTTGGCGTGAACGCAGCCAGCGTGACCCAACCAATCCGCTTTTACAAGTTCAACTGGCAATGGCGCTGCAAAAAGCGGGGCAGATGGATGCAGCTAAAAGATCGTTCTCGGCTTCACTCGAAGTGATTGCGCCTTTTTATGTGTTTATTCGCCTTGCCCAAGAACTCGAGAAAGTAGGACAGCCCGATTTAGCCGACCTTGCGCTGCAAAAAGTCCGTAGCAAATACGCTGAAAATGGTTATGACCCAGGCTTTGCTGTGTCTAAGGAAGCCATGGCAGCTTGGGGTAATCCGCTCGAGACAGCTAAATCCTTGTTTGCTGCAAACAACCCAAAACGTGCCGAGGCGTGGCTGGCATTGGTGCGTGACACCATGCCTAACTTTCCTGGAACTGGAACAGCTTTCCTCGAGTATGCTGCGTGGCTGGCGACTCAGAACCGAACTGGCGAAGCGCGGCAAATCCGTGAATTTGTAACTGACCTTGAAAGCAATACGATTTTTCGTTTTGGTGATGCTGGCTTAACTCGTCTTTCGGCATTGGCACTGGCTGGGGCGATGGTGGCTTTGGTTTCGTTTTTATTGCTGCATTTGGTGCTGCGCTTTAAGTATTGGACACAACAAAGTAAAGACTTAGCTTCGTTTGGTGGGCGTTTTGGCGCAATCAGTAAAGCGCCATTGTTGCGACTTCGTCACAGCACAATTGCTTATTTTACGTTTACCGAAAAATTAGTCACCTTGGTGATGCTCTGCGCCAGTTTGGTTGGGCTTGGCACTTGGCAATACAGCCTCCATGCAGCACAGTGGCTAAAACAACCTTTTCTCAATTCGGGTACAGCTGGTGGTAGTGGTTATTACCAAGCCTTGAATGATGTCCCTGCTCCAATCAGCGAATACTTGCGCGGCTTGGGTTTACAACTCGATAACAACCTCGATAAAGCCAGTGAAGCCTACCGTGCCAGCAGCAGCATTGCTGGTTCAGCCAATAACCTTGGGGTGATTTTAGCTGCCAGAGGCGATAATGCTGGTTCGCAGACTTCGTATCAGCAAGCCGCCAGCCTTGGCTCGAGTGTTGCCAATCAAAACCTAGGCTCGAGCATTGTTGGTTACAGAGCAGCTTTTCACACCGCGCACCGCAAGGGCAGTGCCATGCTCGAAGTGCCAGCCGCTCGGCAGTTGGTTGAATTGCGCTTTGGTACACTAGAAACCGAGTTTCGGCGGATTGTCGCAGACCCATTTAATTATTGGTTAGCTATTTCGTTTGGTTTGCCAGCTTGGGCGCATCAGTTGCTGGGGGCGCTGCTTTTGGTGGTCTTGGTGCTGAGTTTATTGTGGTTGCTGATTCCTCGAGTTGCAACTGCCAAAACTGCGCCGCGCAACTTTTTGTATCACTTTGGAGCGATTCTGATTCCGGGTAGTGGTCTTGCTGATGAAGTTTGGGGTGGACTACTCTTGCCGCCAGCGGTTGCATTGGGCGCATTGCTGACGATTGAGTTTTATCAATTGCCACTTGCCGAAAGTATTTTGCAAGGCTCGAGTTTGCTTGGGCTGAGTCAGTTACCACCGCTGATTGACTTAAAAGCCTACGGGCAGTACATTCTGCTTGCTTTGATTGCGATTTACGTGGTTAATCTGCTTGGTTGGATTTTAGAGACTTTGGCGTTGCGTCGGCAAAGAACACCCTAAAGCGATGTTTCGCGTTATGATGCAGTCATGAGTTCACCCAGCAATTTATTTCTTGTTGTGGCAATGTGGGTTGCTACCATCGTCGCTTTTGGCATTGATTCAAGCGATGCTCGAGTTTGGATTTTAGGCATTTCAGATTTTATTGGCGCTTATTTCTTGCTAATCGCCTCGGCGCAATTGCCAGCTTCAATTCGTGGCTCGTTGCGTGCTTTGATTGGTGGGTTGTTGCTGATTGGGGTCAGCGAAATTATTCCCTATCTTGTGACCATACAAGGCTTTGAGATTGATACAGTTTTTTCCTTGGCTGGTGTGGCTTTTCTTATTTTCAGTGGGATTCAAACCCCTTTTAGCCTCGAGCGAAATGGTTTTTTGAAATCAGGTCAAGGCATGGGTTTGTTGCTCTCGAGCATTGGATTGACCATTCTGATTTCAGGAGTACTGACGGTCGTGCTTGCACCAGACCTTGAACGGGTGGTTTACCAAAGTGTTGGTATTTTTATCACGACCTTGTTTTTACAACTGACCTTCTCGAGTAAAAGCCGAGATTTTGGCTGGCAAGTGATTCAAAGTATTACCCGAGGACTGGCAGTGGTCAGCCTTGCACAAATGATGGTGACGTTGGTAAAACCATTCAATGATGATTTATCGGCGTATTTACGGCATGATATTTGGCTGCTTGGGATTTCATTTTTGGCGTTTTATCCGCAAAGAAATGAATTGCTTAGCCAACGTAAAAACATGTCAGCTTTTATTCGTTTTTTTAGGGATGCGAGTATTTTTAATTCGATATTCCTGATGCTCTGCTTGGCGATTCCACCGTATTTGGTCGCGGTTTATATCAACCTGAACAATAAATTGGATCTGGCATTGGCTGCAACTGATGCGGTACTTGGAAAAGCAGCACTGATAAACACCCTTTTGGGTGCAATGAGTTTAATTGCGGCTTTGCTGGTTATCTCCATTTTTATTGTCACCAACAGCATTGGTTTTCGCGCTCGAAGCATGGCAGAAAAAGCCCAGGAATTGGCTCGAGGCAACTTGGAGCAGGACTTTTTAGACGATGCCAAAGACGAAATTGGGCAGGTTTCGATTGCCTTACAAAAGATGACCTTGTATCAGCGTCACATGGCAGACATTGCTGAAAAAATCTCGAGTGGCGATATTGGCACAAATGTCAGCCCTGAATCTTCCGATGACCAATTTGGTAATGCCTTTGCCACCATGACCAAGCGCTTAGCGGGGCTGATTGAAAACCTACAAAGCAGTGCCAGCCAAGTCTCCTCGGCGGCGCAGCAAATCCTTGCCACCACCACCCAGCAAGCCTCGAGTGCCACCGAACAAAGCGCCAGTGTCCAATCCACCACCAGCACGGTGCATCAGGTTCACAGCAGCGCTCAGCAAATTGCGGACAACGCCAACACGGTCAACAGCAGTGCCAAAACCGCCAGTCAAGTCGCCAGTATTGGTGTCCAAGCGGTTCGCACCGCCACCACCAGCATGAGCGACATCCGCGAACGGGTTTCGCAGATTGCTCAAAATATCTTGGATTTATCCGAGCAAACCCAAGCCATTGGTGAAATCATTCAAACTGTATCAAAACTCGCCGATCAAACCAATTTACTTGCCTTGAATGCCGCCATTGAAGCTGCCAGAGCCGGCGAGAATGGCAAAGGCTTTGCGGTGGTTGCCCAAGAAATCCGTATTCTAGCCGAGCAGAGCAAAGCCGCCACCACGCAAATCTCGAGTATCTTATCGGAAATTCAAAGCAGCACCAACACTGCCGTGATGACCACCGAACAGGGCTTAAAGAGTGCCGAAACAGGTACATACAGCATTGAGTCCGTCTCGAGTACCATCCAGAACCTCGAGGAAGCGATTGAAGAAGCTGCTACCAATGCCAAACTCATTTTTGCCAGTGTGCAGCAACACGCCATTGGTATGGAACAAATTGGTCAGTCCATGCAGCAAATCCAGCTCAGTGCCAATCAAAACTTAGAAGGTGCAAAAGAAACCCGTGAAGCCAGTCAGCACTTGGCGGATGTGGCTGAGCGCTTAAAGGGCTTAGCCAATCAATACCGAATTTAAGTATTTTATGGTAGAAGAACCTTAGGCTGAGATTGACTCAAGGCTGCTTTGTGTCTGATTAAATGCAGGCTCGAGTCACTTAATGTTACATTAACACCGATGCAAGCTGATTCAATCACCATTCAACCATTCACCAAACCTGTGCTGGCAAATGTCTCGCCGCCCGGTTCAAAAAGCTACACCAATCGGGTGTTGCCACTGGCTGCTTTGGCAGAAGGTAAAAGCAGCCTCGAAGGAGCGCTTTTTAGCGACGACACCAAGTACATGGCGCAAGCCCTGCGTCAACTTGGGGTGCAGGTTCTCGAGGACGAAGCTGCTGCTCGTTTTGAAGTGTTCGGCACTGGTGGAAAGCTCACCCCCTCGAGCCAAACCTTGTTTATTGGTAACTCTGGCACAAGCGCAAGGTTCTTGCCGCCGCTGGTGGCACTTGGGCAGTCTGAGTATCTGATTGATGGCATAGAAGCCATGCGTCAACGTCCTATCCAGCCTTTGATCGAAGCCCTGAATCAAATTGGCAGCCAAGTCTCGAGTATTCACGGCACAGGCTGCCCACCAATTCGTATACAAGCCAGCGGCGTGCGCGGCGGCAGCGTGCGGATTCGTGGTGATTTATCCAGCCAATACTTAAGTGGCTTATTGATGAGCGCCCCGTACTTTGAGCATGGTTTGGAATTGATTGTCGAAGGCGATTTGGTGTCTAAGCCGTATTTAGAAGTGACTGCCCAAGCCATGCAGGCTTTTGGGGTAGAACTCGAGAACCACAATTTTGAGCGCTTTGTGGTACGACCAAGCCGTTACCAACCCACGACATATTTGGTTGAACCTGATGCCAGTGCTGCCAGTTATTTGTTTGCAGCGGCTGCCATCACCAATGGGCAAGTGACTGTGGCAGGACTTGGTACAAACAGTTTGCAGGGCGACCTTCACTTTGTGCGAATCCTCGAGCAGATGGGTTGCACCGTGCAGATGACGCCCAATCAAACCACTGTGATCGGAACGCCAACCCTGCGCGGTCTCGAGGTGGACATGAGCCAAATTTCTGATACAGCCCAGACCCTAGCGGCGGTGGCGGTTTTTGCTGATCGCCCGACTCGAGTGACTGGTATTGGTTTTATTCGCAAGAAAGAAACCGACCGTGTTCGGGCTGTGGTCACAGAACTGCAACGCCTTGGAATTAAGGCGATTGAAGAAGACGATGGTTTTATCATTCACCCCGGGCAGATTACCCCCGCTCGGGTCGAAACCTACGACGATCATCGCATGGCAATGAGTTTTGCGCTGATTGGCATAAGGCAAGCTGGTGTCAACATTTTAGACCCCAAATGCACCAGTAAAACCTTTCCAAACTACTGGGATGTTTTAGAAAACATGCGTGGTTAAAAGTTGTACAAACCAAGGCAACTCGAGAATGTGAGTTCTGATTCTGTCTCGTCCCAAAGTTAGAGCCTCCGAAAGGTCTAAAATTCTTACAGATTTATCATTAAATACGTAAATGGAAAAACAGGGCGAACACGGGGGTTCGTTCTTGACCCCAAAGATGCACCTGACGGGCTGGGTCGCCCCCTACCTCACGCATTTTTCATGCCTTGAATGTAGGGACAGACCCCTGTGTCTGTCCTGTAACTTACGATGAAATGGCATTCTTTCGGAGGCTCTATCCCAAAGTACCATTTGGAACAAAATCATTCAAAATCTCGTAGTCTAATACTGTGGAAAGATTTTACTTGGTTTATGCTGATGGCGCTCAACGTGGTCCCTATTCGGTATCGCAACTCGAGAATTTTCTTCGCAATGGCGAATTACCAGCCAACAGCATGGTCTGGACAGAAGGCATGGCAGATTGGAAGCCAATAGACTCGGTGTTGCTGCCGCCTGCTCCGCAAATGTCATCTGCTCCTGTTGCCACTCAAATGAAGCCAGTGGTGGCGTTTACTGACCCTAGTGCCATCAAAGAAACCGATTACACCTTTATGGTGGTTGCCCATATCCTGATGGGAGTTGCTATTTTGACGGGTGGTTTCACGGCGGTCATTGCTTTAATCATGGCGTATGTCAAACGCGAAGACGTGCGCGGCACGTACCTCGAGTCGCACTGCAAATGGCTGATCGAAACGTTTTGGTGGTCGCTTGGCATATCCATTCTTGGGGCGATGCTCTTGGGTGTTTTGATTGGTGTTCCGATATTATTTGGCTTGATGCTTTGGTGCATTTATCGGGTTGTTATGGGCGGTATTCGCATCAGCGAACGCCGAGCGCTTTGAAAACTGATTTCAAAAGCACTTTTGGTAAAAACGGGAATGTTGACTGTGGTCATCAGTTTCAAATCTTCAAAAGGACTGGTGGCTTCATCCAAGAACTTTAAGACCATCGGGGCTGGGTTGCGTTGAAAAAGCCCACTGAAAAACGGCGCTCCGCCCATGCGTTTCTGCTCGAGAACCCTTAAGTACACGCTGTCCATCCAAGCGTGACGGTCAAAAAATTGGGTTGGCAGACTTGGCTGTCCAGACTGCTCGAGGCTACGTGCAATGGCTTGGGTTTGCGCCAGAATGCGCTTAAAGGCATAACCTGTGCTGGCTTTGGCGCGTCCCCCGGCAATGCCAATGTTGGCAATTCTTGGGCTGTGCCACACCGGAAACGGCGCGTCGGTCATGGGAATCACGCCTTCTTCTACCTCGAGAATTTCATACTGCTCGAGATACAAGAATTCTTTGATGTAGTTCTGGAGTCCAAGGTCGTAGGCTTCTTTAGACAACAACGAACTCGAGAACAGCGTGTACTCGACCAAAGCGGTTCGAGCATCAAATGGTAGGACATAGACAAACTGCGTTTCATTATTTTGCGGAATGCGAAAATCCATCATGGTTGCGGATGTCGGGTCAAAAAAATCTTCTGGTGTACGAATCAGGTAGCCCTTAAAATGCTGCAATAAATGATGATAACCGCTTACGACCTCGGGGCGAATGGCGCTGTTAAACCCCCAAGGAGCGCGAAAAATCTGTCCACCGACCGAAACTCGAGCTTCAGTTTGGTCTGACTCGAGCAGGTCGATATCGCCGTAGATAAATTGGGTGTTGGGGCGCTGAGCCAGTTCTTGCTGCAAAAAAGTGTAGTAATCAATGCCGCGAATCATTTTGTATTGGTACGGGGCTATTTGTAGGCGGCTCGAGAAATCTGCGGCATGAAAATAAATCTCATCCCAGCGCTTAAAAACCAAATGATCAAAAGGATTGGGCTGGGCTTCCCAAAAGCACCAAGTTCGGTCATTGCTGCTTTTCGGGGCTTTATCCACCAGCAGCACCCGAGCTTTGGGCGGCAAGAAATACGCCATGGCTAAGCCACTAGCACCTGCTCCAGCAATTAAAAAATCGTAATCCTGCGCCATTTGAACCACTATATAACTTTGCAAGCGCTTACGAAACGCACGATTTTCATTTATGTGCTACACTCTTTGAGCTTGTTCGGGTTTCTTGCTCGAGACACCCCGTGAAATGCGGGGGTGGTTCTTGAAAAGATGCAGTCCTCGAGCCAAGTTTTACCCGCATCAAAGCGGCAAGGAGTTTCATGGTTGAAGGTGTTGTTAAGTGGTTCAGTGCGGAAAAAGGCTATGGTTTCATCAGCGTCGAAGGTCAGCCAGATGTGTTCGTGCATTTCAGCGCGATTCAAGGTAGCGGCTACCGTAATCTCGAAGAAGGCACCCGTGTCAAGTTCGAGATTGAAAGCGGCAAGAACGGTAAAGGTCCGCAAGCAGCGAACGTCAACCGCGCTTAAATAGACCAGACCTCTTTCGGGCGAGCAGATGCTCGCCCTTTTTTATTGCTGCTACAACGGCGCGTGATACCTGTACTACAACGGCGCATGATACCTGTACTACAACGGCGCATGATACCTGTACTACAACGGCGCGTGATACCTGTACTACAACGGCGCGTGATACCTGTGCTACAACGGCGCGTGATACCTGTGCTACAACGGCGCGTGATACCGAATTTCCGCCTCGAGACTCGGCAAAGCCAAAAAGACTTCTCGAGTCAGGTGCTTATGACTGCGCCACGGGCGGTACTCGCGTTTGCCTTCCATCAGGGCATAAGCTCTCATGCCTAGCTCGAGCCAACGCACAGTGTTGTTCTCGAGTAAGTCGCGCAGCACTTCAAGGGCTTGTTGGTGGTCGGTGTCGCCGTAGACCCGAATGGCTCGAGTATGACTTGGGTTTTCTGGGTAAAGCTCTAATCGGCATGACTCGAGCGGGTTATAAACGTCTTGGTTTGAGATGGGTTGGGTAAAGACCAAGTAGGCATCGAGTTCTACACCGTGGCTGTGCCGTGGTTTCATAGCGCTGGGACTGTGTCGTGGTTTCATAGCGCTGGGACTGTGTTGTGGTTTCATAAGTTCACGCTTTCTTCTGTTGGTATTTGCTTGGCGATTTTAACGAAGGCTGCAACCACTTTGGGGTCAAATAAAAAACCGCTTTGCAGTTTGATTTCTTCTAAGGCGCTGGCGACTGTCCAAGATGGCTTATAAGGGCGTGGACTGGTCAGGGCATCGAAGGTATCTGCGACTGCCACAATGCGCCCAAAAAGCGGGATTTCTTCGCCGCGTAAACCCCTTGGGTAGCCCGAGCCATTGACGCGCTCATGGTGGGTCAGGGCAATGACTCGTGCCATCTCGAGCAACGGTGAACCACTGCCTTCGAGCATCTGAGCGCCTAAGGCAGCATGGGTTTGCATTAAACTCCATTCTTCTCGGTCGAGTGAAGCTGGCTTAAACAACACCGCATCTGGGATGGCGATTTTGCCAATGTCGTGCAGTCGTGCGGCATAACGCAGGCGTTCTACTTCTTCGGGAGTTAAGCCCATTTCAGCGGCAATTGCACTCGAGATTTCACCAACCCGACCAGTGTGCTTGGAGGTTTCGTTGTCGCGGAATTCGGCTACTCGAGCCAAGCGTTCAAACAACTCTAAGCGGGTGGCTTCGAGGTTGGCTTCGAGTTCGATGTTGCGTAAGCGCTCGAGGCGGGCTTCAAGTTGAGCGCTTGTCATTTGGGTTTCTTCGACTTTGCTTAAACTGGCATTGACTTGTTTTGCCAGCGCTCCAAGTTCATCCGTACCGCGCACCTGGACGCGGTGGGTGACATCGCCAGACTCGGCAATTTGTCCTAGTTCTTGGTGTAAACCGGTTAATCTTGAAAGCAGTCCAAATTCAAGCAAGCCATAAATCAAAGCTGTAACCAAAAAACCAATCACCAAAAGCGACCAAGCCAAGCGTTGGGTGTATTCTCGAGCCGATAGATAACTGGCACGGTCAGTTTGCACCTCGAGCAGCAGCGCACCTGTTGGAGCTGGATTTGCCAGCAAAGTAAAACCTGTAATTTTACTTTCGTTGATTGGTAAAAATACGTGTTCCTCGCCAGCCAATAAACGGTTTAGGGCGGCTTGTTCGGGCGGACTGAAACTCAGATTTGTTTTTTGTACCACTTTGACTTCGACCAAGGTCAGTTCTGATAGTTTTTTTAAGGCTTCCAAATCCAACTTTCGTACCATGGTCAATTGACCAATCGCAGGTAAGTTTCGGCTAGAAGGCACAATTCCAGCTTGAGACACAAAATACAATTGTCCATCTCGAGCCACCAAACCGCTTTTGATTTGGAATTGGCTCATGCGTTGCAAAGTGGTCTGGGATTCTTGCCAAATCCAACGCTGCGAATTGATAAACGTTCCCAAATCTTCAAATGATGCTCGGTATTGGTCGCCCTCGAGTCGTTGACGGGTCAAAAAAATACGATCTCGTTTTTCCATCACAAAATACTCGAGATCAAGAATCCCCAAATTGGCTGTCAGGTTGCGTTCAACAAAACGCGGATTGCGTCCAAGTAAATAATCGTATGCCTCATCGAACACTGCCCAGTCAAGCGTGGTCATCTCGAGCTGACGCAACTCATTGACAATTGCATTTTTGGCACGGGTGACATTGCGTGTTAAATCTTTCTGCTCGAGGCTCAAGGCTGCACTGATGGTTTGCTGCGACAGCAACCAGTAAACCGCCAGCATCAGGATAAACACCCCAAGGCTGACGGTTAAAACGGTTTTCTGACGAAGATTCACTGTGGTTTATTGTAGCGCGATTTTTTCTTAATGCAGCGTTTCGTAAGTCCTTACATTCTGCTTCCCAGAATTGTCGGACTTACCTACGCTGCACCTTTTTCCACTCGCTCTGCTCGGAAGTCATAAAGACTTCTGAAACAAAGTATTAATCCCCAAAGACTTCAAGCATTTGTTGTTGCTTAGCAGCCTTTGCTTCTTGTCCTTTTTGCCTGCGCCGCCCGTAAACAGCCAAGTAAAGGGCTGGCACAACAAACAAAGTCAGCATCGTGCTGGCAGTTAAACCACCAATCACGGTCAGCGCCAGCGGCTTACCAACAATCCCTGAGCTTGCCCCAAATAACTCGAGGGCAGCGGGTGCAAGCGCCAGAATTGTGGTTAAAGCGGTCATCACAATTGGACGCACCCGTCTCGAGCCACCTTCGATGATTGCTTGGCGTAAATCCATGCCTTTTTCTTGTAAGTGATCCACCAAGTCAATCAGCACAATCGCGTTGGTCACCACAATGCCCACCAACAATAAGAATCCAAAGAAGACCGCCAAGTCAATGGGGGTTTGGGTGATAAAAAGAAGCGGGAACGCACCAATCACCACGAGCGGAATCGAAGCCAGCAACAAAAACGGTGTAAGCAAACTGCGGAAGGTCGCCACCATGATGATGTAGACCAGTGCAATCGCCGCCAGAATCGCCACACCAAGGGCTTGGAATGACTCAGCTTGGGCAGCGCTGACCCCACCAATTTTCCAAGTTGCGCCTTCGGGTAGGGTCAGGGCTTTGACCGCTTCGGTCAGCTTACGGGTGCTTGCACCAACATTGCTGCCTTCTGGTTCAGCCGTGACAATCGCGGTGCGTTCACCATCAATGCGGCGCACACTCGAGGGACCTGGCTCTTGGGTAACACTGGCAATTTCTTCTAAACGAATGCTGTCGCCACCCGAAACAGGGCGGAGTTTGAGTTGCTTTAATTGCTCGAGTGTCTGATATGAACCTCGAGGCGCGGACAGCAGCACTTCCACGGCTCGGTCATCTACACTGAGCGTAATGCTTTGAGCGCCTTGCAAGGCTTGGCGCACCGTACCACCAACGGCGACAGGAATAATGCCTTTTTCATAGGCTTTTTTCTGATCAATCCGCACCACAAATTCTGGATTGACCGCATCTAAGTTACTCGAGGGATTTCGCACTTCGGCGACTTTTTTGGTCGCAGCCAGCACTTGCTCGGTGGCAGCTCGTAGGGTCTTGGTGTCCGAAGCCTGAATCTGCACTTCCAAATTCTGCGAGAACCCGCCGCCACCCGCGCCAGCTTGGACGCTGAGGTCGGTGTTGGGTACAATCCCTTTGAGTTCTTTCTCGAGCAGTGGCACAAGCACTTTACGGATATTGATTTTGCGACCATTTTCTTCGCCGGGCAGCACCGTGAAATTGGCAGTTGAACCGCTGTTGGCAGCCGCAAAGGCAAAACCACCACTGGCTGAACCAATCACCGTTTGGAAGGCTTTGACTTGCCCAGAAGCCCGCAGTGCCTCGAGTTTGGTTTCGATGGCTTTGCTGCTTTCATTGATTCGCGCTAAACGAGTACCATCTTTGAATTTAATGCTGACCTCAGCGCTGCTTGGGTCACCACCACCGACAAAATTGGTGGGAATACCAGAAACCAAAGCACTTGTACCAATCAGCAGCACCACAGCGGTAATCAGCACAATTGCCTTATGCCCCGTTGCCCAAGTGATACCAGCGCGGTAGCCTCGAACAAACCAGTCTTCTTTTTCTTCTTTAGGCGCGGTTTTTAAGAACAGGCTCGAGAACAGTGGAATCACTGTGAATGCCACAATCAAACTCGCCAGAATTGAATATGTGACAGCCAGTGCCAATGGTCGGAAGAACTCACCAGCAATCCCACCCACAAACGCCAACGGCAAGAACACGGCAACTGTGGTGATGGTACTGGCTGTGATTGGCACAACCACTTCTCTTGCGCCTTCATAAGCAGCTTTCAGAGGTGGATCGCCCATTGCAAGGCGGTGATAAATATTTTCAATCACCACAATTGCATCGTCAATTACACGACCAATCGCAATCGCAAGACCACCCAACGTCAGAACGTTCAAGGTAAAGCCTTGCAAGCCCAAGAACAGCAATCCAACCAGAATCGAAAGCGGAATTGAAATCGCGGTAATTAAGGTGCTGCGAAGGTTGCGGAGGAAGATAAAAACAATCAAAACCGCGAACAAGCCACCCAAGAAACCTTCTTTAATAAGGGATTCCACGCCTTTGGCAATCGGTTCGCCTTGGTCGGACAGCACTGTAATTTTACCATTCAGGGCTTTCTCGAGGGCGGGCAATTCTTTTTTCACAGCATTTGCCACGGTTAGGGTATTGCCTTGTTGGGTCTTAAAGACACTCAAACCAACTGCGCTGACGCCATTTAAGCGGGTGTAGGACTTGGGGTCTTCGGTGGTCAATTCAATTTTGGCAATCTCAGCCAGTGTCACAGGCACAAGCTTCACGCCCGAGGCAGCTCCGCCACCGAAACCACCAGCACCACCGCCGAAGCTCGAGCCGCCAGCGCCACCAAACCCACTTGGAGCGCCACCAGAAAAGCCACTTGGAGCGCCGCTCGAGGCAGCGCTTGGCATTTGGAAACCACTTGCGCCAGCGCCACCGCTTGGCATTTGAAAACCAGCCGCGCCACCAGAGGGCATTTGGAAGCCTGCTGGCGGTTGACCTGCTGTACCACCGCTTGGCATTTGGAAACCGGCTGGAGGTTGTTGTCCTGCTTGACCTGTCACACCTGCTGGAGGTTGTCCTGTCATCCCCGCAGGAGCTTGACCTGCGAAGCCTGCTGGTGGTTGCCCTGTCACCCCTGCTGGCGGTTGCCCTGTCACGCCTGCTGGTGGCTGTCCTGCATCGGGTTGACCAGTTGGTGTGCCACCATCAGGGCTGCGCGGGGCTTGAGCCGCTTTTAGAGCAGCGGTTGCTTTGGCATCTGCGGCAGCAGCTTTGGCAAGCGCCTGACCTGCTACGGCATTGGCTTGACCAGCCGCTTGGGCTGCACCTGTGGCGATACCTCTGGCGGCACTGGCTTGACCAAGTGCCTGTCCAGCTAAACCAGCCGCTTGACCAGCCGCTTGAACTGCGCCTGTAGCTATACCTCTGGCAGCGCCAGCCTGACCGAGTGCTTGTCCTGCTAACCCTGCGGCTTGTCCAGCGGTTTGCATCGCAGTACCAGCCAATTGTGCAATCCCTTGAAGCGCTTGAGCTTGCGCTCGAGCAGCAGCAATTTGGGCATCTCGAGCGGTTTTGGCTAGTTTTTCGACTTCCTTGGGGTCTGGCTGAGCTGTGACCACCACACCCGCCAAAGAAGCCACGGTTTGCGCCACGCTATCGAGCTTAACTGGTACATTTAAGCCACTGTTCTGCACACTGCCAACTGGAAACGATAAGCTCGAGGCACGCAGGGCTTGGTTAATCGCGTTGGCATCAAGGCGGTACTTAGACAGTTTCTGCTCGTCCAGTGTAATCCGAATCTGGGCTTTAGGCGCTCCTGTTACATCCACCCTCGAGACGCCAGCAATCCCCTCGAGTTTGGGTAGCACTCTGGCATCCACGCGCTCTTTGAGTTGAGTCACGGGAATATCGCTCGATAAGGTCAGGCGCATGACAGGGGCATCGCCAAAGCGAATCGCGCTGACGCTTGGGTCTTGGACACCTTCGGGAAAGTTACCGCGTACACGATTCACCGCTTGTTGAATTTGCGATTCTTTCTCGCGCAAGTTGGCACCAAAAGCAAAGTTTAAGACCACCACCGAGACATTGGGGCTGCTGGTGCTGGATAAACCTTCCAAATCGGCAATGCCTTGCAAGGCAGTTTCGATTGGGCGAGTCACCTGAGACTCAACAATTTCAGGACCTGCCAATGGATAGGCAGTAATCACTGTAATGACTGGGAAGCGAATCTCGGGTAGCAGTTCTTGTTTGATGTTGAGGCTGGTAAAGACCCCAGCCAGCAGCACCAAAACCGTGACCAGTACAAGTACGCTGGCGTTTTTCAGGGAAAATTTGATTAACCAATTCATAAAAGCTCCTTATTTTTGACTGACTTTGCGGTACTCGAGCATTCGGTTGAGAATGGTTTGGTACATGCGCTCGAGTGAAATGAGTTCGGATTGCTGCATCCCGTCCATTGCCATACGGTATTGATTCATTAAGTGGGTTCGGATTTGCCTGACGTATTCCAAGCCAGTTTGGGTCAGTTGTACCCGCACAATGCGGCGGTCATCTGGGTCAGAAATGCGTTCTAAAGTCTGGCGCTCAACCAAAGCATCCACCAAACCAGTCATGCTCGAGGGGGGCAAGGCGAGGATTTCGGTCAGTTCGCGCATGGTCTTGCCGTGTTGCGAATCGGCAAGTTCGTCCAAAATCATCCAGTGCGAAAGGCTGAGTTTATCGCGTCCTAGACCTTCAATGAACATTTGCCGACCATGGTGCGAAATTTGGTGCAGAAGCGTAACAATGTTGCTCTCGAGGGACACTCTTTGGTCTGGTGGGTCGAGTGTCGTTCGGGATACAATCTTTTCGTAGTCCGAATCATTCATGTGTAGAATAATACGAAACCCGAATTATTTTAACCATGAACTACCCCACAGTTTCATCCAATTCTCGAGAAAACCGTTAAACTACCAACCATGCAAGTCTGGATTCTAAGAACGTTTCGCTGGTGGTGCGCTTATATCGCCCAATGGTTCAAACACCTTGACCCAGACCCCAGCAAAACCAGTCTGACCAAACTGAGAAACATAGACCGCCATACCAGCCAAAGCCTTGAGCGAATCGGCATTCACGACCGCGCCGACCTTGTACGCTTTGGAGCGCTTGAAGCATATGAACAAATCAGCCAACTCGAGCCAGATGTCAAACCCGATTTGGTGCTATGCCTGCACGGCGCAATCACCAACCAACACCTGACACAAATACCCGAAAAACAAAAAATCTACTTACTCGAGGAAGTCGCTGCAAGCCCGAGCAAACAAGTTCGTTTTTAGGTACTTACTTCCTCGAGAGCAACTCGATGCTCGTGCCATCCTCGAGAACCGTTTTCACCGTGCCAATACTCGGCACAAAATACAAATCGGTGGTGCTGCTTGTCCCATCAGGCTGATACAAGGTGGTTCGCACAATAAAAGCATTAAAACGCCCCGCTTTGACTTTAACCCCACCTGTACCAATCACTTGAGTTGCACTGGTGACTTTATAACCACCACCCACATCAGAAGTGGTTTGCCACTGCATCCCAACTTTTAAGGGCGCTTTAGGATACAAAACCAAAGGCGGATTAAAGCGCGTGGTCTGCTGACCAACCCTTGTTCCCAAAAACGCTACACCATTGGCATTGGAAACCACATAATCCTCCGACGCCAACTGATCCTTAATCGTGCGTTGCGAAACCAAAACTTTCGTACCAAAAAACACATCTTCCCTCGAGTATTCTTGAATCTCACCACTCGAGTAAACCCAACGCATCCCAATTTTCGTAGGATAATAATTGTTCTGAGCTTGACTCGAGACAAAGAAAAACGCCAGTAGAACGATTAAAAAACGTTTCATTTATCCTCTCCTAATTGCTGACCGCGTTCGGTGGCAGCGCGAACCGCTTCAATCACCGCAGCCCGAAAAGTGTAGCGTTCAATTTCAGCGATACCTGCGATGGTTGTACCACCCGGACTGGCGACTTCGTCTTTGAGAATCCCTGGATGCACCCGCCGCAGGAGAAGCTCGCCTGTAGAAATCAGCAACTTACCAGCCAATTCAATGGCTAATTTGCGACTTAAGCCCATTCGCACCCCGCCATCGGCAAGGGCTTCGGCAAAAATCGCAGCGTAGGCTGGACCTGAACCGACCATACCCGTAAAGGTATTAAACAGCGTCTCGGGCAAATCATAGACATCGCCCACCGAGGCGAACAAAGCCTGTGCAAACTCGAGGTCGCCGCTTTCAGCAGCTTCAGGCATCCCGACCACGGCGGTAGCGCTTTTATGGATGGTTGCGCCTAAATTCGGCATGGCACGCACCACCCGTCTCGAGCCAATCCGCCTCGAGAGTGAAGCCAAATTCACACCTGCCATGATGCTGATATAACCTGCATTGGGGTGGCTGATCCACTCGGCAACATCGGGGAAAACCTTGGGCTGCACACAAATCAG